>PWNY01000400.1 GCA_003557805.1 Bacteroidales bacterium
CCTTTTCTATCATCCTTTCAATGTGCCTGCCATAATGTTTGAAAGTAACATTGTTGGATGAGTATTTCAGGGGCTCGGGCTTACGTGTGAGGGTTTCACGTGAGGGTATGGGGTAGGGGGAGTCAACATCAAGCTTGAAATCGGACATAATGAAAAGGTGGTCCCAGAGTTTGTGCTTGAAATCGTTAACATCCCTGAGATGGGGGTTGAGTTGTCCCATAACATTGATAGTTGCCCTGGCGAGCTTGTTTCTTTTGTCACGGTCTTCGACCGACATAATGTATTCTATCATCTTCTGGATATTCCGGCCATATTCCGAAATATTCATCTTAGAACGGGTGGTGTTGTATTCCATGTGATTGTGATATGTAATATAAGTTAAGATCTTTTTAGGACAGCCGTTTTAAATCTTTCCTGGGGGGTGACCTGAATTATTGCCCTGAACATTATCCCTGCCTGGAGAACGGGATCTGTGTGATTTTTGTTGTAATGCAATGCAAAGATAAACAATTTTGTATAAAAATTACAGAGTACTCTTTTACAGAATTTTCAGGCGGGCATATTTTAGCAGCAGCTGTTTTTTCCCGGCACCTGCAAAGATAACCGTTGCCTTTGCATTATGTCCGCTGCCTTCCGTTGCAACTACACTTCCCCTGCCGAAACGCTGGTGTTTTACCTCCATGCCTGCCTTCAGCAGTGACGGGTCCAGTATTGAATATCCGCCCTCGGTATCGGGTACCGGAGGGTGGGCCGTTTTAGCCGGCGGTGACTCCGGTCCTGTCATTTTCCTGAACCTTCTGAGGCTTTCGGAGAAGCTCCCGCCCGGCCCGGTTTTTTTTCTGCCTGGCGGTGAGAGGTAGTGAACATAGTCCGGGTCAAGTTCATCAATAAAACGGCTGGGCTCACATATATTGAAGTTGCCGTAGCGGAAACGGGTTTCTGCATAGGTAATGGTTGCCAGGCTCATTGCCCTTGTAAGTGCCACGTAAAAGAGCCTTCGCTCCTCCTCAAGTTCGGCCTGGGTGTTTATTGACAATTGCGAGGGGAACAGGTTCTCCTCGACCCCGGTTATAAACACATAGGGGAACTCCAGGCCCTTTGCAGCATGCACCGTCATAAGGGATACCTTGTTTGTATCCTCCGGGGAATCATCCTTGGTATCTGCATCGGTAAGCAGTGCAATGTCCTGCATGAATTCATCAAGCGTCCTTACTGGCGGGCTTTCCTCTCCCGGCTCCACCTTGCCTGTAACAAAATCCTTCAGCCCGCTCAGCAGCTCCTCGATGTTGTCGCGCCTGTTTATGCTTTCCGGGCTACCATCTTCAAAATATAGTTTGCGTATACCTGATTTGTTTACAATGAGTTCACCGAGTTCATACGCATTCATCTTATACAATCGTGCTGAGAAGCTTTTTATCAGGGTGGTGAATTCCGACAACCTGTTTGCCGCCCCCCTGTTGATGGCAACCTTGTGGGTAGAGGGGTCCTGCACTACTTCCCATAATGGCCTTCCGGCCTCGTTGGCGGCAACCACCAGCCTGTTTACAGTGGTGGCACCTATGCCCCTGGCCGGGAAATTGATGATGCGAAGCAGCGCATCGTCATCCCTTGGGTTTATGACCAGCCTGAAATAAGCCAAAAGGTCTTTTATCTCTTTCCTCTGGTAGAATGACAGGCTGCCGAAGATTCTGTAGGGTATGTTCAGCCGCCTGAGAGCCTCCTCCAGGGCTCTTGATTGTGCATTGGTGCGGTAAAGAACTGCAAAGGCACTGTTAGGGAGCTGCTTCTGCTGTATCGTTTCAAATATCCTTCCGGCTATCCAGGAGGCTTCTTCCCCCTCATTGGCCGTCTGGATTATATGCACCTTTTCACCTGTATCATTACTGGTCCAGATCTTTTTGAATATCTGGTTCTTGTTGTGCGATATAAGGGTGTTGGCCGCCGATACAATATTCTTGGTGGAACGGTAGTTCTGTTCAAGCTTAAAAAGCCTGTAATCGGGGTAATCATTCTTGAAGTTGAGTATGTTCTGTATGTTTGCACCCCTGAACGCGTAAATGCTCTGTGCATCATCACCTACCACACATATGTTCTCGTTATTGGCTGCCAGTTTTTTTACTATCAGGTATTGTGAAAAGTTTGTGTCCTGGTACTCGTCAACAAGGATGTATTCAAAACGCTTCTGGTACTTGTAAAGGACTTCCGGGAAATCCCTCAGCAGAACGTTTGTGTTGAACAGGATGTCATCGAAATCCATCGCTGAGGCCCTTCGTAGCTTTTGTTGGTACAGGCTGTATATAAGCCCCAGTTTTGGCTTTTGTGACTGCGCGTCCTCGCTTTGTATCTCAACATCTTCATTGTACTCCTGCACCGAAATAAGACTGTTCTTCGCACTGGATATCCTTGACAGAACATAACCGGGTGCATAAGTCTTGTCGTCAAGGTTTTGTTCCTTTACAATCTTTTTGATAACCCTTTTTGAGTCTTCGGTATCGTATATGGTGAACTGTGAAGGATAATCTATTTTACTCGCCTCTGCCCTTAGTATCCTGGCGAAAATACTGTGAAAGGTCCCCATCCACAGCGATTTGGCACTTGACGGATCCACCAGGGTGGCGATCCTTTCCCGCATCTCTCTTGCTGCCTTGTTGGTGAAGGTAAGGGCCATTATCCTGAACGGTGACACCCCCTTGCCAAGAAGGTATGCCACCCTGTAGGTCAACACCCTGGTTTTGCCGCTGCCTG
This sequence comes from Bacteroidales bacterium, assembly GCA_003557805.1. Classification (GTDB taxonomy): domain Bacteria; phylum Bacteroidota; class Bacteroidia; order Bacteroidales; family UBA7960; genus PUPG01. The sequence continues at coordinate 2,746 of PWNY01000400.1, forward strand.
CACCGGAAATGACCATTGAAGGGCCATTGGCTGACTCCACAGCCTTCCTTTGTGCTTCATTAAGGTCTTTCAGAAAGTCAAGCATAATTGGTCCCCGGGTATGGAATTAGGGATTGGTTTAGCAAGTTGCAAAGATATGGTTTTTGTGATTCTGAACAGCTCTCTTTTCTGCTATCCTGAAATACTTTTTATCTTTAGGGGCAGAAAACAAAAAAACTGTGTCAATATGAAAGAATTAAAAAAACTTAAACCTGGTATTTTTTTCCTTTTTGTAGCAATTTTATTACCCTTACAGCTTAATGCGCAGCTTACCAACCAGAAGATCCTGGAGAACCAGGAAGCTATCCTGGAGGAAGTGCGTGACCTGCGTTACCGATTTGATATACTGGAAAAGGCAATTGATGATATAATGTGGCACAAAGTAGTGGGTGATGTCGCATATATCGATAAACTTTTCATGGCGGGGCCACCCCCCAGGGATGCAGATAAGGCAACAACACTCAGGGGCTCAAACCCGATTAAGTTTTGGACTTATGTTTTCATACCAAAGGATATTGATCCGGGTAAGAAATACCCCCTTTTGGTCTTTCCCCACGGTGGGGTGCACGGAGATTTCAACACATATTATACACATATTATCAGGGAACTGATGGCGCAGCAGTACATAGTGGTGGCACCAGAATACAGGGGAAGCACCGGATACGGCAAGGGCCACCACCAGCTGATAGATTATGGAGGTCTTGAGAACGACGATGTGCATGAAAGTATGCTTCTTATGCTGGAAAACTATGATATTGTTGATCCCAGGCGTGTCGGGCTAATCGGCTGGAGCCATGGTGGAATGATATCACTTATGAATGCATTTGAGCATCCGCGTCATTACCGTGCCGTTTTTGCCGGTGTGCCGGTAAGCGATTTGATTGCACGCATGGGCTACAAAAGGCCGGAATATGAGATGGACTGGTTTGCGGCTGACCACCATATAGGAGAGGCCGTGCATGAGAATATTGAAGAGTACCGCAGGCGCTCCCCGGTCTATCATGCGCACAAGCTCGATATCCCATTGCTTATACACACCAACACCATTGATGAGGATGTACATGTGCTGGAGGTTGAGAACCTTATAAATACACTGAAGGCCCATAACAAGGACTTTGAATACCGGATTTATGAGGATATACCGGGTGGCCATTCATTTGACAGGATGGACCACCGTATGGGGCGTGATATAAGGTTCCAGATATATAAATTCCTGGAGAAACACCTCGACCCACCGGTAAAATTCCGGAATGTCGGTGAGATGGAAAGGGCTGCATACCGGTTCTGAAATTTCCTTCCGGAAATACCGGAAATAAATATGCGGTTTTTTTCTTAAAAATCTATAAAAATTTTCCTACCTTTGTGCCCCTCAAAAATGGGGATGCGGGTCTGTTGTTTGCCTGATACACCGAAATATTGCGGGGGCGGATAAAATTATTTGCCCCGGCTTATTGGTTTTCAAAAAATAACTCCTACCTTTGCACTCCCAAAAAAACGGAAGGATAGGATTTAACAGAATATAAACGAAGTTTTTATCTAATTGAGATTAAAGTATGCCAACAATTCAGCAATTGGTTCGAAAGGGACGCAAGAAGGTGACATATAAAAGTAAATCACCCGCTCTTGATTCCTGCCCCCAGAGGCGCGGGGTATGTGTCCGCGTTTATACAACAACTCCCAAAAAACCCAACTCGGCAATGCGTAAGGTTGCCAGGGTAAGGCTGACTAACGGGAAAGAGGTGAACGCATATATACCTGGTGAAGGACATAATCTTCAGGAGCACTCCATTGTGCTGCTTCGCGGAGGCAGGGTAAAAGACCTTCCCGGAGTCAGGTACCATATCGTAAGGGGTGCGCTTGATACCAGCGGAGTTGATGGACGCAACCAGAGGCGTTCAAAATACGGGACCAAGAGGCCAAAGGATAAGAAATAAATTGACCAGCAGATAAAATTTACCATACCCATGAGAAAGTCAAAACCCAAAAAGCGGATATTGCTCCCTGACCCAAGGTTCAATGATACCCTGGTTACTCGTTTTGTCAATAATCTGATGCTGAGGGGTAAGAAGAACCTGGCATACGAAATTTTCTATGATGCGATTGACATAGTTTCCGAGAAAACAAATGAAGATGGCCTTGAGATTTTCAAGAAGGCGCTGACAAATGTCACCCCTGCGGTGGAGGTAAGAAGCCGCCGTATTGGTGGTGCGACCTTCCAGATACCTTCAGAGATTCGCCCTGACAGGAAGTTGTCCGTAGGGATCAAGAATATGATAGCTTTTGCAAGGAAAAGGAATGAAAAGGGAATGGCCGCCAAACTTGCCGGTGAGATAGTAGCCGCAAGCAAGGAAGAAGGGGGCGCATTCAAGCGTAAGGAGGACACCCACCGAATGGCAGATGCCAACAAGGCGTTCTCCCACTTCAGGTTTTAAGACATAAGCGATAGCCGGAAGGGAATAGAAGAGAATAACGGAATATACCATATATAATAGATGGCAAGGGACCTTAAATATACACGCAACATCGGCATTATGGCACATATCGACGCCGGTAAGACTACGACTACCGAGCGGATATTGTTCTATACCGGTGTAAGCCACCGCATGGGTGAGACCCATGACGGCTCTGCCACAATGGACTGGATGGTCCAGGAGCAGGAGCGTGGTATTACAATAACCTCCGCCGCAACGACTACCTTCTGGAACTACCAGGATAAACAGTACAAGATAAATATAATAGACACCCCGGGACATGTTGACTTCACGGTTGAGGTGGAACGAAGCCTGAGGGTGCTTGACGGCGCCATTGCACTTTTCTGTGCTGTGGGAGGAGTTGAGCCCCAGTCTGAAACAGTCTGGCGGCAGGCCGATAAATACAAGGTGCCCCGCATAAGCTTCATAAACAAGATGGATCGTGCCGGGGCTGATTTTTTCGGTGTTGTCGATAAGATCAAGGAGCGACTTGGAATGAACGCTGTTCCGCTTCAGATTCCAATTGGGCATGAAGAGGAGTTCAGGGGTATTGTCGATCTGATAACCAACAAGGCCTACGAATGGGAAGATGAGACCCTGGGTGCAAGCTTTATAGAGGTTCCTGTACCTGAAGACCTCAGGGAAACAGTTGAAAAGTCCAGGATGGCACTGGTCGAGGGTTGTGCTGAAGAGAGCGAGGAGCTGCTCGAGAAATTCATTGATGACCCTGACTCCATATCGGAACAGGAGATGCTGGATATTATAAGGAAGGCAACTATCGATATGAGGATCACCCCTGTTCTGTGCGGTTCAGCGTTCAAGAACAAGGGTATACAGGCCCTGCTTGACGCAGTCGTCAAGTTTCTGCCTTCTCCCTCCGACATTGAGTCGGTAGAGGGTATAAATCCCAAGACCGAAAAACCTGAAAAAAGAAAGGCCGATGCAAGCGAACCCTTTGCAGCATTGGCCTTTAAAATTGCGACTGACCCATATGTCGGCAGGCTCTGTTTCTTCAGGGTCTACAGTGGAAGCCTCAGCGCCGGCTCATATGTTTGGAATGCCTCCACCCGGAAAAAGGAGCGTATCTCCAGGATACTGCAGATGCATGCAAACAAGCAGAACCCCATAGACAGGATTGAGGCAGGTGATATCGGTGCAGCTGTTGGTTTCAAGAACATACACACGGGTGATTCCCTTTGCGATGAAAAGCATCCGGTTTTACTGGAGTCAATGAGTTTCCCCGAACCTGTTATCAGTGTTGCGGTTGAACCCAAGACCCAGGCCGATCTGGATAAACTGAACCTGGCCCTTGGCAAGCTTGCTGAAGAGGATCCGACCTTCAACGTGAAGACCGATCCCGACAGCGGGCAGACCATCATCAGCGGGATGGGGGAGCTCCACCTTGAGATACTTCTGGACAGGCTTCAGAGGGAGTTCAGGGTAGAGGCCAACCAGGGTGCCCCGCAGGTTGCCTATAAGGAGGCGGTAACATCGACTGTAAAGCACCGGGAAGTCTACAAGAAACAGACTGGAGGTAAGGGTAAGTTTGCTGATATAATTATTGAGGTCGGACCGGCCGATGAAGGCGTTAACGGCCTGCAGTTCATTGACGAGGTAAAAGGAGGGAATATACCAAGGGAGTTCATCCCCTCGGTAGAGAAGGGCTTTAAGGCTGCCATGCAGAATGGTGTGCTTGCCGGATTCCCGGTTGAGAGCCTTAAGGTAAGGCTTATAGATGGTTCATTCCATAGCGTCGACTCGGATCAGCTGTCCTTTGAACTTGCCGCGAAGATCGCCTTCAGGAATGCATGCAAGAAAGCTGGTTCAGTATTGCTGGAACCTATAATGAAACTTGAGGTTGTCACGCCTGAAGAGTACCTGGGTGATGTGGTAGGTGATATAAACCGCCGCCGTGGTCACCTAAACGGTATATCCTCAAGGGTGAACCTGCAGGTTATTGATGCCGAGGTGCCCCTTTCAGAGATGTTCGGCTATGTTACCTCACTGCGCACGCTCACCAGCGGTCGTGCGGTATCCACTATGGAGTTCAAACGCTTCCAGGAGGTGCCTCAGAATATTTCTGAGGAAGTAATTGAAAAACTATATGGTGTAAAATACTAAATCCATTAATTAAAATAAGGTAAACCGTGAGTCACAGAATTCGAATCAAACTAAAGTCGTACGATTATAACCTGGTGGACAAATCTGCCGAGAAGATCGTCAAGACGGTGAAGACCACAGGAGCGGTTGTCAACGGGCCGATACCACTGCCTACCAACAAGAGGAAGTTTACAGTCCTGAGGTCTCCATTTGTCAACAAAAAGTCCAGGGAACAGTTTCAGCTCTGCTCTTACAAGAGGTTGATGGATATTTACTCATCATCTTCAAAGACGGTGGATGCACTTATGAAACTCGAACTTCCCAGTGGTGTTGAAGTTGAGATAAAGGTGTAAGTGGCAGTAAAAACAGTTATTGCGTAAAAGTAAAAAAGACAAGAGATGTCAGGACTAATAGGAAAAAAAATAGGAATGACCAGCATTTTCGATGCCTCTGGGAAAAATATCCCATGCACGGTTATAGAGGCTGGTCCATGTGTTGTTACGCAGATAAAGACCAAGGAAAAGGATGGTTATGAAGCCATCCAGCTTGCTTTTGACGAGAAACGCGAAAAACTCTGTTCAAAGCCTCTCAGGGGCCACTTTGCAAAAGCAAAAACCACACCGAAGAAGGTTGTTGCTGAATTTACCCGCTTTGAGTCGGGTCACCAGAAGCAGTTTGGTGATGTACTTTCGGCTGATATATTTATTGAGGGGGAGTTCATCGATGTTGTTGGTATAAGCAAGGGCAAGGGCTTTCATGGTGTTGTAAAGCGGCATGGTTTTGCCGGGGTAGGCCAGGCGACTCACGGCCAGCATAACCGTATGCGTGCTCCCGGATCACTTGGTGCTTCTTCCTGGCCATCCAGGGTTTTCAAAGGCATGAGAATGGGAGGACGTACAGGTGGAAAAAGGGTGAAAATGATCAACCTGCAGATCATGAAGCTGATCCCAGAAAAGAACCTTGTTGTTGTGAAAGGCTCAGTACCCGGGCCCAATGGATCATATTTAATTTTGGAAAGATGGAGCTAGCAGTTTATAATACAGAAGGAAGCAAAACGGCAAAAACCGTAAAACTTAACGAGAAAGTATTCGGTATTAAACCGAATGATCATGCGATCTATC
>PWNY01000041.1 GCA_003557805.1 Bacteroidales bacterium
CAGTTTAATTGTTATTGTTCCAATTCTTGATTCTTCCATGGACTATGATATATTGGCCTTCCAGATTTGCTGTATTGAAGAGAAAAAATATTCTATTAAAGTTATAAAAATAATTAATACAATAATGTTTTATCTTGTTTTTATTTTTGTATATCTCATTTTTAAGATTTTATGTAGAGTTTTTATGCACATATGAATCTGGGTAACTAATTATGGTTTTATGATTAAACAGACCTTCTGTGTAGTTGATATCTTCAATTATATAGATAAATATAAAAGCTTGGGTTTAATGCAAGTCCGCATACCCGTTTTAAAATTTATATCATCAAGCCACTGGCGTTGCGTTGTTTATGGATTGCCACAAAATCATCACATAATCTGTAGGTTAACTCACAAAACATTAGATATCATTTTCAAATCGTTGCTCTTTTGTAAGTCTATTGACAACTGTTACGGCAAGGCTTATAGAAGAACGGACATCCAAACAACGCAACGCTATTGTTATCAAGAATTTAATTTGTTCGCTGTATATAAAGATGGAGAATCTTCATTGTATCCATAACTTCTTCGTAAAACTTCAGCACTTCGGCTGAGTGTCTGTTGTTTCTGAAATTCGTGAGTACGGAGACAAGCTCTGCAATCTTCTCCAAAAATAGATAGGAAGCCCTCTTTTAGAAGGCCCCCTGTGGTTTCTGCTCGCCTAATCATTATCTGTTATATACTCAGATCCTGCTTTTACAAAAAGATTTATATTCTCTAATACGCTTCCGCCAGATGGGTGCAGCAATTCAGGGGTGCCCCGGCTGGGTATTGAATTCCTCCGGTTCATCATCTGCGTAGGCCACACCGGCAAGGCTGCCGCTTACTCTGGCTTTCTCCTGCTACACTCACCGGTATGACGGGTTTTCAAAAAGGTCCTGACTGAAAAATGATTAGTCATTAGAATCCCTGATGCAGCGAACACTATACCCGTTTTTCATGTTCTGTATTGGGCTACTTTTCCACAATTCACTACCCCATGCATGAACCTGTAACATTACCGGATAGGTTTCTGTGGAAGCTGCCCACATTTGATATCCTCCAAGTCCGCGAAAACTCCCATCCGCAATCCTTTCTCCGGCAGGAAGAGCTGAAAAACCAAAAGCATCGGTTCCATAGTGATCATCTTCCTCATCTAACCACCTGGGGTGTTCGTTGGTATCGCAATCACCCCCCAGCGGTGAACCCACCTTGCGGCATGATTTGAGTTTGTTTCCAAGACCGTTTGGATCCTGCCAGTCATTTGACCACCCATACACATCCATCAGATGATCGCGCAGCTTATTCCAGTCATCACGGCTTGGTACACTCCACCCCACCGGACACAGTCCCCTGGCATCATCCATTGCAGGAAAATTGTACAGCTTGCCGTATGCCTCCACCATTTCTTTCTCCGAATCAATCCCAGAAGCCTCCTCTGCATCATAAGAATAAACCGCATAGGCTCCCGCCTGGGTGTCGGACCATTCTGTATCGCTCAAACCGCCCGGTATAGGATCTCCGTTACTATAACTGGTGGTGCGCAGGTTTTCTGCCATCCACTCCTGTTCACCAATAATGACCGACACATACTCATTGCCATCGATATCATTAACACCATCTCCATAAATGATCTCCGGCACAGCCGTTTCTTCAAAAACTGCTGTAAGGGTAATATCGCGGGAAGGAATGATCACAATGGTAATCGGCGAATCAGGGTCGTGGACATATTGGATATCGCCCGCCCAGCCAGTAAACTTCCAACCAACGTTGGCAATGGCACTTATACTTGTTTCCGAGTATACCACAAATTCTCCGGCTCCCTGAACAATACCGGCACCGTCAGGATCAGTATTCAGGCTAAGAGTATAGCGAAGAGGCTCTTCCCCGCTGTCTTTAACACAACGGACAGCTCCCCCTGTCCCTGGTTGATACCAGACCGAATGTATACTACCATTTGAATGCCAGGTTCTCCACATTATAGTATTGGAAGTACTCCTCCACCTGCCTTCCCTCCCCAAATAATGATAATTACCTAATTGTGTCCTGCTGCCTCCAGGCAGCGCAGAGAAGCCGAAAACATCCAGTCCCTGAATGAGCTCATCTGCCTCCCAACGGGGATGATCGTCTGTTTCACAATCACCACCAAATACGGAGTTAATCTGCCGGCACGACCTGAGTTGGGCAGAAACACCGTTCGGGTCGTCCCATTCATTGGTTGCACCATGCTCATAGATAATATAGTTCTTAAGGCGCACCCACTGTTCATGGGAAGGCACATGCCATCCCGTGGGGCAGAGTCCCCTTTCATCATCAACTGCAAGAGCATTGTATAGTTTGCCATATGCTGCCACCATCTCATCTTCAGATCCAATACCTTCAGCCTCATCGGCATCATGCGGGTAAACAGAAAATGCACCCTCTGTTGTGGCCCTCCATTCAGTGTTATTAAGTCCACTTGGAATAGGATCCCCGTTGGCATACCTTGTCACCCTCAGGTTCGCTGCCATCCACTCCTGGTCTCCAATAAAAACTGTGAGATACACATTGCCATCAATGTCGGTAACCGTGCGAGCCTGATCATCTTCCGTTTCAAATATGGCTGTCAGCGTTACATCAGCGGCAGGCATGGTAACTAAAGTGCTTGCTGAATTAGTATTATCAATATGATCTGTATCGCCGGCCCATCTTACAAACTCCCAGCCATCTTTAGGGGTGGCTGTCACAGGCACCTCGGCACCCTCCTTGAACATACCTCCACCCTCTACAGTGCCTCCTCCCACAGGAAGAGCCACCAGCGTAAGCTCATACGTGTCGGTGATTATCTCAGCAAAATGTGCTGTAAGGGTGATGTCCTGTGCAGGCATAGTTACCGTTGCGTTTGCATCCAACGGATCGTTCATATGTTCCGTGTCTCCAGTCCACTCAATAAACTCCCAGCCTTCACTGGCAGAGGCCGTCACGGGCACCTGCGTGCTTTCTTCATACGCACCTGTCCCTGTCACATTCCCGGCACCGGAGGGATTCACTTCAAGATCCAGGTTATACAATTCCGGGGCAGCAATGTCCCGTAAACACCGGATGGCGAACCCATAGTTCTTAATGGTGATGGCACCGAATAGACTACCATTCGTAAAGCCAGTTTGCCGGTGATAGGCATCAGTCTCCATACTCTCGCTGGAGGACCACCAGAAAGAAAACTTTCCAATAAAACTGTAATTGCCACTAGTGCCCCAACGGTATCCTCCCGGGAGTGACGAAAAACCAAACTCATTGAATCCATAGTGTGTATCGTGTGCGTCCCAGCGGGGATGCTCAGAGGTGTCGCAATCACCACCCATTGGAGAGTCTACCTGCCGGCAGGATTTGAGTGCATTGCCACCTCCGTTGGGATTATCCCATTCAATTGGATAACCCTGGCTGGCAACATAATGAGCCAACTGCGTCCAGTCAGCATTGCCGGGAACACTCCAACCATCCGGGCATAAACCGGATGAATTGTCAACTGCGAACCAGTTATAGAGTTTTCCATAGATTGCAACCATTTCTTCCGGAGAGTCTATACCGTCGGTATTTCCCGCATTATGGTCATAAACTGCATAAGCACCTATAGTAGTGTTAACCCACTCAGTGTTATCCAGGCCAGTGGGGATGGCTGTCCCGTCTCTGTATCTTGTAACCCTAAGGTTCTCTGCCATCCACTCCTGATCACCTATGATTACGGTAATGTAATCGTTTCCATCAATATCTGTGACGCCATCACCGTAAATAATGTCGGGATCCTCTTCCGTGAAAAAATTAGCTGTCAGTTTAATGTCACCTGAGGGCATAGAAAAGGTAAAGTCCGCCTTGTCGCTCACCTCGGTATTATCTTCAGAGGTCCAGTTCACAAATTCCCAGCCCTCTTCGGGGGTGGCCGTGACGGCTACATCTGTGCCTTCCACATATTTACCGTCACCCTGAACACTTCCTCCCCTGGGAGGATTTGCCACCAGTGTAAGTGTGTAGTGTATGCTAACAGCCATTGTGCGTTCAGGACCAATGCCACAATCATTCTCTGCCACAACGGTAATATCCCCTGTCTCATCACCTGCATCAACAGTAATGGCATGACTTCCCTGGCCAGCTGTTATGGTCCAGCCTGCAGGCACTGACCATTGATATATTACTCCCTGCACTGCATCAACTTCATATACAAGTCCGGTTTCATGCGCAGCAACGGAATGGTCCCCTGAAATTTCTGAGGGTTGTCCGGGCGGGGAATTTACAATATCAAAGAGATAATCCCGGTCGGCAGCCGGAGTGTCGGTTATGACCTCATGATCCACGCTTCCAAAACCATCGGTGACATAGCCGGTAAACCGGAGTTCATCACCCATTTGAAAGTCAAACTCTGAAGGTGATGCCATGGGTTGCGACTTGGTCTGCTGTGTCTGCCCCTTGTATATAACCCTGGAAGATGAACCACCCCCGCCGTCAAGCTGGATCATTAACCGTCTCTGCACGTAAAGCTGGGAGCTTACAGTAAAAACGTAAGTTTGTTTATTGCAGCCATAAAAGGCAAAGTGATGCATGCCCTGTTCCAGCCATTTTTCATAAGATACCACTATACGCCCGGTCAGATCATATACATTGATGTAAAACTGGTCGCTGCCCGGAACAAACATGTCAATATTTGTTTTTCCTGAAAAAGGGTTGGGGTAATTCTGCGACAGATACAATGCATCATGTATGCCACCAGGTGTATGAATGTCGGTAATAATGAAGGTTATGACAGTATCTGGATAGTGTAACACTGTTGAGCCTCCTTGTGTAAGGTTTTCAATGACAACACTGTCCAGTTCGGCAAATGAACAGGTATGGTTTGCGGAAAAACGCAACGTAATGCCATCACCCTGTGCATAAAGGCAGGCTGTGGCAAGGATCAGCAATAGTACAATGCAGGTTTTTTTCATGGTTATGTTTTTTGATTGGTAGTTTCAACTGAATAAAAGGATATACGGCAGGTAAAAACACCTGATATTTTAGTTGCCGGTATACTGATTGTTTACAATGACTCTCCTGCTGATGACTCCTCTTTCAGAAAGAATCCTGATGATATATATGCCGTTTTTCAGTTCAGATATATCCAGTGTCAGTATATCGGACTGGTTTTTGACGCTCACCATCTTTTCCCCGTTAACCGAGAAAACGGTAACCCGGCTGTCCCTGTCGAGTCCCATTATAGTTAAATGGCTTTGTGCCGGGTTCGGGTATAATACCAAATCCGTTAATGCTGTCGTATTCACAGAAGTTTCAGTAGAACCGGTAGTAACCTCAACCAGGTTTGAGAAGCCGGATTCTCCATGATCATTATATGCCTTCAGCCTGTAATGGTAAATGGTTTCAGGCTTCAGTCCCGTAATGTCATACATTAACGTTGTAACATCCAGCCCGTTATATCCTTCCAGGTGAGTCTCAAAGCTATCCTCCGAAACGTATAGCAGGTATCCATCGGCATTTTCGACAGCTTCCCAGTTGGCCATGAACCCGGAGGGAGTGACCTGCGTTGCTCCCGCAGCCAGGGGGGCATCAATGTCGGCATCCAGTGACACTTCAACAAGCGTGCCTGCACCGTCAACACTAAAGATTCCTTCTGCCGGTATATAATGTTCAGCAGTGATTTCATATTCATAGTCATTGGCAGAGAAAAGCATTTCAAAAACAGCCTCACCTGATGCATCTGTTGTAAGCGAACCAACTCCATCAACGTGTATTACAGCTCCTGTTAAAGGATTGCCGTGGTAGCGGCCAGCTACTGAAAATGTAACATTATAGCCAGGCTCCAGCGTAATCTCAATGCTCACATCCTGGTCAACAATGCTTACCGCTCCACTTTCAACGGAGTATCCCGTTTTTGTAACGCTATAGGTATAGTCGTCGGCTATCAGGCCCGGGAACACATAATGTCCGGCCGAATATGGTATACCGTTAAGTGTCACTACAGCGTCTTCAATGGGGTTGGAGTCGGGGTATGTAACATTAAAAGTAAGTGTATGCGAAGGCATTTTCCTGAGCACTATACCATCCTGGCCAACAATGAATGGTATCCCTTCCGGGGTGATGCAAATTGCCTCCAGGTCCCTGATCGTATTGCTGTTTACCCGCTCCCAGTTATCACCCCCATCCTCTGTTTTAATAATGTAGCCCATATCACCCACAGCATAGCCAAGATTATCATCAATAAACTGAATATCCTTAATCCGGTATTCAAAAGGGCCGTCATGGACATGGGTCCAGTTCTCTCCGCCATCGGTTGTTTTGAACACATTTCCCCCGCTGCCGGAAACAAGCCCTGTTTCTGTGTCATGGAAATATATTCCAAGCAGGTGCGTTGAAGTAATTCCATTGTATATATCCACCCAGTTTTCTCCCGCATCAGTTGTTTTCAGAAGTTTTCCTGAACTTCCGGCTATAAAGCCTGTATTTTCATCCACAAAGCGGATCCTGGTACCGTACGAGTCGCTGATCTGTATCCAGCTCTCACCACCATCTTCGGTTTTAAAAACATCGTGCCCGACTGCATAGCCAGTGCTTTCAGTTGTAAAAGCAATAGACTGTATATAATTGGATGAAGTTACTCCGCTGCCTGACGAACTCCAGGTTTCGCCACCATCAGTTGTTTTTATAACGTTTCCGAAGCCTGCGGAATAGCCTACATCATCCGATGTGAAATACAAAGCAGTTAAATCGTAGTTTACCCCAGAATCATAAGCATTCCAGGTAGTTCCGGCATTTTCTGTTTTAAGCACAGCTCCGTTATCACCAATAGCAATACCCTTGTTTTCTGTAAAAAACCATACATTGTTGAGTGATCCGATCACCGTTCCACTGGTTTGCATCACAAAAGGATCTGTTCCGTCTCCTGAAAATATCGCTCCGCCCGAACTAACAAAATCCACATTCCCTGATGACCTGGTAAACATGTCATTAGCCGGATAATATTCATCGAAATACACTTGTGTCCAGTTTCCGCCACTGTTGGTGGTTTTATGTATGATACCCGGACTCGCAACACCTGAACCGGAAAACCTGTATCCCCTGGTTGGAGAATTAAAATGAATCCTGGTTACATTGCTAATCGATGTGCCGTAGCTAACAGGCTCGCTCCAGGTTTTCCCCGCATCGGTTGTATGGGTAATATGGGTTTGGGATGTGATGTAGGCTACAGAATCATTCACAGCATCAATGGATATGATACGGCCAAAACCCTCAAATTCTATATCTGTCCAGGTTTCACCACCATCAGTGGTTATTGGTAACCGGTCCATGCCTCCAGAAAAATAAATGGCGATCCCGACTGATTCATTAAAGAATTCTATGTCGGTTAAATCATTTATCAGTTCAATTATGCTCCATGTATTTCCACCATCTACCGTTTTATACAACCTTCTTAACCCTGTTGCAAAATATGCTGTCTTGTTTTTATCAAAATCAGGCGGGAAACTTGCATCCCTGAAGATATATGTCTGTTCGGGGCCCAGCAATTTTTCCCAGCTATCGCCCCCATCTGTGCTCTTTAGCAAAACTGTTCGATGATTGGAACCTATACGAATGGTGCCAAAAATAAACCCTGTATCGCTGTCTGTAAATACTACTTTTTTGAAATGATAGTCGTGCCCAATATCATAGGCAGTCCAGGTAAGCCCGCCGTCGGTGGTTTTTAAAAAAGCACCGCCCGATCCCACGGCAAAGCCTGTTTTGTCATCTATGTAGTGAATGGATTCCAGTTCGGCATTGTGGTTGGAATTGCCTACTTCAAACCATCCGTCATCAATTGGCACAGCGCCTGAAAAAAAAGGCAGCAAGGCAATCAGGATTATTGTTGTAATTGTTTTCATAATAAGACTGGTTTTGTTGCACTTGCCAGGTAATGTGCCCGTCATCCTGAAAACTGTTATTTACCAAAGGTTTGCAAGTAGCAGGGTTATTTTTTTAAATCTGTTTCGTTTTTATTTGGTACAACTTACTGTATAAGGAACTCCTCATAGTACATCACAGGCTTTTCAATTATTTCTGTTGTTATGTTTGGTATGCCTGCATGGATGCGCTCAAAAAAGCTTACCAGAGAGTGAAGGCTTTCTTCCTCTCCTTCAGCTTCAATGGTAAGTTTTTCAGGATCTTCCCAAACCAGACCCGACAACCCAAGTTGTTTTGCAACGATAAATGTCCGGAAACGGTTTCCGGAATTCACATGCAGTCCGCGGATAGTGATCTGGATATGCTTTGTCATAAAAAGATGGGGATGGCCTTTTACAAACTTATGGCAGGGGGGTATGCAATACAATTATTTGCAATAGACAAAAAATAGACAATGCATTTCTTTGTTAAACGAAAAGGCCCGTCAAACCAGCAATACGGCATGTCTATTCTTTGTCTATAACCTGAACCGAATCTATATTAAAA
>PWNY01000386.1 GCA_003557805.1 Bacteroidales bacterium
ACCAGCTGAGCTCCAGGGTTACTGAATCGTGACCCCAGACTGTATACATCTGAAGTTTGTCCATTTGTGAGTTTTCTGATAGAATAAGGGCATCGCTCTGCATATTAATATTGTAGTGTCCTGAGTCCCCCTGACCGGAAAGCTGCCACTCTTTAAAATGACGGCCAAAAAGCGATAGCAAGCCTGCATAGGAATCAAAATCAAGCCTGCCTTCACCTGAGTCGTAATTACCGCTAAGCCAGCTGCCTTCAGATATTCTAAGCCCGGGAAAGAACAGTCCGGTGATCCTTTCAGTCTCTTTGAAACGGTAGGAAAAGTGAAAATCCTGTTCCCCTCTTATACGGGAAAACTTCTCCCCTTCAGCCAGTTCCAGTGAAGGAAGGAAGTCACCTGTGAGTTTTCTGAGAGAGGAGAAGATCTGAGTGGGATTCATTTTACCGTAAAGGTCGGCATCAACAATTTCCGAGCGGAGCCTGAAGTGTTTGTTGTCATCTGACCACTGGGTATTCCTAATATAGATACTGTCGGTTGAGTAGAGCGGCTGCCATACCTGGTCAATTAATGTCAAAGACCTGAACTCGGCATATTTAATATCCCGGAACAGCACCTCCCCTTCCATATCGTCCAGGGAGGAAGCAGACGCGTTTATTTCCACCCTTGCCGAAATTGCAGAATCATAAAGGCTGTCTCTCTGGAAGAGATTCATATTACTAAGGTTGGCTCTTTCAATATCCGCAATGAAATCAAAAACAGGCTTATCACTTTCCAGGTCTACCACTCCGGTAAAATCAAGCTGCAGATCATCATCATCAACAACGAAAGAGCCGCTGAACCTGCGGTGAAGGAAATCACCGGTCAGAGCAAGATTATTATACTCTTTGTCTAAAAACTCAAAGCTTTTTACCTGCCCCTGGACCCCCAGGTCAAGCCTGTCAACCGTAAAACCCTTTCCGTAAATACCAGATGTCATTGTAAGCCCGCCCATTACCTGGCTGTCAAACAGTTTGCCCAAATGAAGGTCGCGGGTCTGGATTGTACCGCCGTAAGTATAAACCTCCTCTTGCTCACCTTTTCTCATAATCACGTCGGCACTCATGTTCCCGATGCTTGTAAGCAGTTCACCATGTGCCTCAAAATCGGAAAGACTGCCCTTTACATTTCCTGAAAGCCTAAAATCACCGAACCTTGAAACATAAACCGGCAAAATGCGTTCTTCAGAGACCAGGATTTCGGGAAAGCTGAAAGATTCAATATCGGAACTCCTGCTCCTGAACTCATCGATATTAATGTCAAAACTGGTATGAGGAAAGTTTCTTAAGTTCTCCATTGCTATATTGCCCAGGAAAGAGGTGCTGGCACCATACCCCAGTTTCAGAGATGAATCTATAACTTCCCCTCCCTTACCTGATATTTCACCTTCAAGGCTTATAATATCATCCATGCCACGCACTGACTTGACAAAATAGGCAATTTCTGAAAGGTCCAGTTCCGAAGGCCCCAGGCTGACCTGGTATAACATTTCCCTATGCCCCCATGATACATCACCTGTTTCAAAGAACACATCCATATCAGCTTCAAGATAACTTCCACCGGTTCTTGCAGTGAATTGCCTTACCCTGGCACTCTCCTCAGACAGTGTAAAATGCCCGGACATCCGGTCCAGGCTGAATGCATCTGAACTTACGAATGAAAGGGAGGAGATACGGAACCCGGCTCTTCCCCTGTCCAATGATATTTCATTTACAGACAGATCAAACTCTCCAAAAATGAAATCCGACGGTTTGAAGCCGGGAATGTACTCCCCCTGGTCGATTGTGTCAGAGCGTCCGGCTGCTCCATTTTTATGGTCCGCATGATGCAATATCCCGTTTTGTACCTCAAGTGAGGAGCAGCTTAAACTCCACCCCGGATCGTCTGAACTCTCCCTGCCGGAAATGTAATCGATCAAAAACCTGTGGTTATAGGTGTTTTCTCCTTCAGCACGCCTTATTTCCAACCTTGGATTACCAAAATAGAGTTGTGTGATATTAAGCCTCCGGGACCTGATCCCAATCCTGCCGATCTCGGCACCGACCAGTCCAATATCAAGCAGGGGCCCTCCCGACTGGTCCCTGACCGAAACATCCTTTAATATTACAGACCGAAATAAGCTGATATCAACCTCTCCGACACTAACCTCGGTTTCAAGCTCCGAAGAAAGGTAAGATGTTACCCTGCCCACAAGATAAGACTGCACCCTGCTGCTTTGCAATGCTGCATAGAGCATAACGGGTAACAGAAGGATTACCAGGAATATGGTTAATAATAGTTTTCGCCTTTTTTTGATACCTTTGCCCTCCGGGTTATAACAATATTTCAGTCTGTTTTTCTATTAAGCATGAGCATTTATATTCTGGGAATAGAATCTTCCTGCGACGACACCTCCGCTGCCGTTATAAAAGATCGCAAAATCCTTGCCAACCTGATCGCAAATCAGCAGGTACATGAAAAATATGGGGGTGTAGTGCCGGAGCTGGCTTCCAGGGCCCATCAGCAAAATATAATACCAGTGATCGATAATGCTTTGAAAAAGGCAAATATACGCAAAAATCAGCTCAATGCAGTGGCTTTTACAAATGGACCGGGCTTACTTGGCTCACTGCTTGTGGGTACATCCTTCGCGAAATCATTCGCGCTTGCCCTGGGAATACCCATTATCAGCGTGAACCACATGCACGCACATATCCTGGCCCACTTCATAGAGGATGAAGGTATAAGCAAACACCCTCCCTTTCCTTTCCTGTGTCTTACAGTTTCGGGAGGACATACACAGATTGTCCGGGTCGACAGCTATTACGATCTGAAGGTGATCGGGCAGACAATCGATGACGCGGCAGGTGAGGCGTTTGACAAGGCTGCAAAGATCATGGGGCTGCCCTACCCGGGTGGCCCGCTCATTGACAAGCATGCAAGGGAGGGTAACCCTGATGCGTTCAGCTTTCCCCACCCCAGGGTACCGGAGCTGGATTACAGTTTTAGCGGGCTTAAGACATCAATACTCTATTTCCTGCGGGATAAATTAAAAGATGATCCGGACTTTATCAAGAATAACATAAATGACCTTTCCGCCTCTATACAGAAAAACATTGTGGATATATTGATGAAAAAGGTAGTTGAGGCGTCCAGGCAGACAGGGATTAACCATATTGCCCTTGCAGGGGGCGTTTCAGCAAACTCCGGGCTCAGGGATGCTTTCCTGCAAAAAGAAAAGCAGGGCAAGTGGCAGGTTTACATTCCACCTTTCCAATATTGCACCGACAATGCAGCAATGATAGCAATATCGGGTTATTTCAAATACTTAAGGGGGGATTTTGCACCCCAAAATATATCACCATATACAAGATACAGGGAATAGTCACTGCTCATCCCCGGCCGGTTGGGTTATCTCTATAAATGGGGGATCGACCGATTCATATATGCTGTGGGTATCCATATCATACCTGAAATAATAAGGAGTATCCCTTCCATATTCCCTTCTTACATGAATGTTCATAATATGGTCGAAAATCTTGTCGGCGTTGATCTCTCCCGAATACCACGCAAGATCATATACATCACTTATAGTCAAAGGATACCTGTCAGGGTCAAACACAACACTTCCGTCATTGAGCCTCAGAAACCTGCCATCAACATAATCACTGGTGGCATGTATGTTGAAGAGCACCTGCATGTCGAAGTCGGGGTCATGTAACTTTAAGAACTCAAACCAGACATTGTTTTCAAGCACCCTTATATTCTCCCTGGCGATATACCTGTCGGTCCCCCTGCGACCCTCAAAATACTCCGTTTCATTATACTCCAGGAGCTCCATCTGCGCAATTATAAATATATACCCGGGCTCTTCCAGTTCAAAGAATTCATCCAGCTGATCCGGGCCGTAATGTTTAACATAAAGCAGGTCAAGGCGGTTGCGAAGCGAGTTCATAAAATGTGCTACAAATACAGAGTCATCAACAGCCGGTAAGAAATCAGGTCTGTAATTGCCGTTACCGTCAGAAGTATCGGGCTGTATGCTGTCAGGATGAACCGGGGTGTAGGTTAATATAAGCTCTGATGGCGGAATTATCAAAACAGGGATATCCGTCTCCTGCACAACAAAGCGGTTCGCAAGGTAATAATCTGTGACGCATGCCTGAATAAAAAAGGCAACTGCTGATAGGAACACTATTTTCGAAAAGATTTTCAAAACAGCTCTATTTGTTTTCCTTCATCTTTATTTTCCCTGCAATCTCTTTGCCATAATCAAAACACAACTTAAGTTCGTCCTCATGTGGAGTGAACCTGACAAAAACCCCTTCACCTGCAACGTCAAGCTTCAGGTTCGACAGGGCAGAATTAATAATCCTGCCAGCTTCACCGCTCCAGCCAAATGAGCCGAATGACCCTCCTATCTTCTTTTTGTCACGTATAGGGCTGATTACAGCAAAGAGCTTGTAAACCGGCAGCAGTATATTCTGGTTTATTGTGGGGCATCCAACAACAAGCCCGCTGCACCTGGCCACCCTTTCATCAAGGTCGCCAATTGACATTGTCTCGATATCTGCAACCTCAACCTCAAAGTCCCCCTCACTTTTTATACCATCCCTGATAGCCTCAGCCATGCTTCCTGTGTTATGATATGCTGACACATAGGGAATAAAAACGAAGTTATCCTGCGGGGTCTGCAGCGCATTCTTCGCATACTCCTCCGAAAGATCGACCCATTTTTTCCAGTTTGTTGTGAGCAGGGGCCCATGACCAGTAAGTACAGCATCGATATCAAGAGGCCTGATCTTCTCTATCGCCTTCAGCATAAACTTACTGAAAGGCTTAAGTATTACATCAAAATAATACCTGAATGCATCACTGAAATCCCCCACCCTGTCATCATACATATCAGGATGTGCATAATGGCAGCCGAAAGAATCACAGGTGAACAACAGCCTGTCCTCCTCAAGATAGGTGTACATGCTGTCCGGCCAGTGCAGGTTTGGGGCGCTGATAAACCGAAGGGTCTTGTTACCAAGATCAAGGGTGTCTCCATCCTTTACGATCATATGTCTAAAGTCCCTGCCAAGGAAATCCTTAAGGTATTGTATAGCCAGGCGGCTGCCGACAACAACGGCACCTGGTGCAAGATCCAGCATGTTTGAAAGATTGCCGCTATGGTCGGGTTCGGTGTGGTTCAGTATTATATATTCAATTTTCGAGGGATCGCCAACCCTTTTCAGTTTTTCATGATAAACATCCCAGAACTTCTCTTTGGAGATTTCAACAAGTGCCGGTTTCTCGGCATCAATATAATAGGAGTTATAGGTGGTACCGTATTTGGTCTCCATTACCACATCAAAAGTCACTATATCATAGTCTATAACACCTACCCACTTCACGCTGTCATTAATGTCCAGCACTTCATTGTCAGGTCTTCTGTTCTCTTTCATAAACCCGGTTTTTTTAGTCATAAGTTTTATCAAATATATTGTTTTGTTTTTATTTTTTCCTTCTCCGGAAATGCTTTGAATCTCCCCATTCACCGTAACCTATCTCACCGCCAGCCATATGTATCCTTGCTTCCAGGCAGCGTTTGCACTCTTCGGCATCCTCGTCAGTACAGGGCTTGTCCTCGTATAAAAGATAGTCCTCCCGGTACCGTGACGGGGTAAGGTTTGGCATGATTATATTCGCTCCCACTTTGATCGATTTTTCCCTGCCCATAGGATCGATGGCCTGCATTGCAGTTGTAGCAGCGATATTTATATCTTTCATCATTATCCGGAGAATGGCCACCATTTTAAGGCTCAGTATAAAACGTTCTATTTTTGGGATCAGCTGGTCCCTGTATTTATACATGGGCGTATCAACGTGTTCAATATAGGGACCCATACCCACCATGTCAATATCATGCTCACGCATAAAAATCAGATCATCTGCAAGATCATCCGGGGTCTGGAAAGGAAGGCCTATCATTACGCCAGTGCCAACCTGGTAACCCAGCTGGCGCAGCAGATACAGGGACCTGAGACGGGCATTGTAATCATGCGTCTTATTGGAGGGATGATAGCGGTGGTAAAGGTCCGGGTTTGAAACCTCTATGCGAAGCAGATAACGGTGAGCCCCCGCATCAAACCAGCGCCTGAAAGTCTCTTCCGTCTGCTCTCCAAGGGAGAGGGTAATCCCGAGTTCACCATTGCTGAACTCCTTTATTTTCCTGACAAGATTCTCTATCCGTCCCACAAAGTTTTTACCGCTCCTTTCACCTGCCTGTATAACCACACTTCCGAAGCTGTTCTCCCAGGCATATTTTGCCGCCTGCAGCACCTCGTCCTCTGATAGCTCATACCTGTGTGCATTCTTATTGCCTGAACGAATCCCGCAATAAAAGCAGTTTTTTCCACAGAGATTTGAAAACTCTATGAGCCCCCGGTAATATACCTTGTTGCCCACGAATTTCTCCTTTATCTCCGCTGCTTTTTTAAAAATAAGCTTTCGCTCATCCTCGCTGCTTTGCAACAGGCGAATAAGATCCGGCTTTTCAAGCTCCTTTTTATTCAATATCCTCTTTACAGTCTCAGACATCTATTTAGGTTTTATCCGCTTACTGGGTACGGCTTGTTTTTCGCGACCCGGTGAACGGCTCTATTGCCCGGTCATATATACCATGCAGCCAGGCTATTGCCATGCCGTAATTTGTAACCGGCACCCCTGCTTCAATGGCAGGCCTTATTCTTCCCATCAGCTGCCTGCGTGTAATCATGCATCCCCCGCACTGTATTATTAGCGAATAATCCGAAACAGGCCTGGGAAGGTCACTCAGCCCTGCAACAATGTCAAATTCAGGGTTTTTGCCGGTATGTTCCCTGATCCATGCAGGTATCTTGAACCTCCCAATATCGTCACATGCAACCTGGTGGGTGCATGACTCCAATAGTAAAACCCTGTCGCCGTCTGATAGTTCATCAATTTTTGGTGTACCCTTAAGGTATTGTTCAAAGTCACCTTTGTGCCTTGCAAGCATAACGCTGAAGCCCGTCAGTGGAATATCAGCCGGTACAAGCTTGTCAACCTTTTTGAACATCTGGCTGTCGGTGACAACCAGCACTGGCCTGGGCCTGAGAACAGTGATCAGTTTCTCCAGTTCGGTTTCCTTGAGCACGACTGCTACCGCGTCATTATCAATGATATCCCTTATTGCCTGTACCTGTGGCAGAATAAGCCGTCCTTCAGGGGCCTCGTTGTCGATAGGGGTAACCAGCACAACAACCTCATCCCTTCCCAGAATATCTCCCAACATGGAGTCAGAAACATATGCAGTCTCCGGCATTGCCCTTTTAATGGCATCTACAACCACTTCCTGGTTTGTGGGAGAAAGGGCACAAAACTGTATGACTTCAACCCCGTACTTTTTTTCCAGGCTGTTTTTAAGAGCCGGATCCAGAGGCTGCTGATCAGATTTATTATGGATAATGATATACGGTACTTCCTGTTTTTGGAAGACACTTATTATTTTCTCTTCTTCCTTTCCGAACAGATTACCTGTAATGACAAGTATGGCAAGGTCAACCGTTTTCAGGGCTGCCAGTGACCTGCCTACCCTTTTCAGGCCCAGTTCACCACTGTCATCCATTCCGGCAGTATCAACTATGATCGAAGGGCCTATGCCAAAGATCTCAATAGATTTTTTAACCGGGTCAGTGGTTGTGCCTGGTATACCCGATACAATAGCTATATCCTGCCCGGACAGCGCATTTATTAGCGAGCTTTTACCGTTGTTCCGCCTGCCAAATATACCAATATGGGGTTTTGATTCCCTTCCTTTCGCCATATAGTCAATAATTTGTTGTAATTTCCATGGGTTACAAAGATAGACAAATTGACATTAAGGGCCTTTGATGCAGGTTGATGAAAATAATTCATAATTTAGCTCCCGCATGCCTGCTGATTTGGACTGAAACCGCAAAGGCAAAACAGTTTTAAACAATTAACCGATGACATATGAAATACAGTTTTAACCCATGGCATAACGTCACTCCGGGCGACAATGTTCCCGAGCTTGTTAACGGGATAATTGAGATTCCCAAAGGTATAAGGGCCAAGTACGAACTTGACAAGGAGAGCGGCCTTTTGAGGCTGGACAGGGTGATTTACTCATCCATGTATTACCCGGCAAACTACGGCTTTATCCCGCAGAGCTACTGCAACGACAAAGACCCCCTGGATATACTTATTCTTGCACAGGTTGACGTGGTACCCCTGTGTATTGTGCCTGCAAGGGTTATCGGGGTAATGAGGATGCTTGATAACGGGGAGGAGGATGACAAAATCATTGCAGTAAGCGAGGGGGATCCCAGTGTAAACCATATTACTGACATCTCGGAATTGCCCGAGCACCTTCTGCTGGAACTTGAAAACTTCTTCGAAGACTACAAGAAGCTTCAGAAGAAAA
>PWNY01000357.1 GCA_003557805.1 Bacteroidales bacterium
ATAATGAACATGTACCGGTTTTCTATGGTGCTGTAAGCCTTTACCTAAAACAGACCTATCCTGTTTTCAGCAGGTCACCCAGATGGTTTGACCATCTGCTTAACACAAAGCCGGTTCTTAAACAGGCAGCAAAGATGGCAGGATCAACACGTGCAAAGGGACTTGAGGAGATGACCATATCAATGCTTATGGGCGAGCATGGTAAACAGGCCGAAGAACTTGAAAAGATGATCAACTGGCTAGAGCAAAACTATAAACCCGATATAGTGCATCTTTCAAATGCACTCCTGCTCGGTATGGCAGGAAGGCTTAAAAACCGCCTGAAAGTACCGGTAGTATGTTCCCTTCAGGATGAGGATGTATGGGTTGATGTAATGTCAGATGAAAGCAGGAAGATGGTATGGGACCTTATGAGTGAAAAGTCAGGCGATATTGCGTCCTTTGTATCGGTAAGCCATTTCTTTACCCAGATGATGAAGGATAAAATGAAACTGGACGGTAAAAATGTAAAGACCCTTCATCTGGGAGTTGAACCAGGTGACTACAGTTTTATAAACTCAGTTGATAAAGGTCGTTCAATAGGTTTTTTGTCACGTATGTGCGAGGCCAACGGGCTCGACATACTGGTTGATGCCTATATATTGCTTAAGGGTCATAAAAAGAACAATGATGTTAAATTAATCATAAGTGGTGGCAGCACTGGAGATGACAATGAATTTATTAAACAACAGAAAAAAAAGATTGCAGATGCAGGGCTTTCAGATGATGTGATCTTCATCAGGAAATTTGAAGAAGAGCACAGGCACATATTCTTCGGCCAGGTATCGGTTTTATCCGTACCAGTACGTAATGGTGAAGCTTTCGGTATATATCTTGCCGAGGCAATGGCCAGCGGCATACCTGTTGTTCAGCCACCCCTGGGTGCCTTCCCGGAAATAGTTGAATCAACAGGTGGTGGCCTAATAAGTGCTGAAAACACACCGGAAAAAATTGCTGAATCCCTTGACAGCTTGTTAAGCGACAGGAAAATGCTCTCAGAAATGAGCATAAATGCCCGAAACGGAATAGAGAAAAACTTCAATATCAATATCCAGGCAGAAAAGCTGGTAGATATATACAGGCAATACACAAATTCAAAATTATAAAGCAAAAAATTAGCTACCCTGTTTTACTTTCCTGATTGGAATTAAGTTAACCTTATGCCTTTATTTTCAAATCTAAACGGCTTAGACATCCTTTTTTAAACAAAGTTGGTAAAATTGCATTATACTATCAGAAAACGCAATCATTCCGTTCAAATGCATTTGTATACAATTTTTCATAAGTGTTTTATATTGGTCAATATAACAAACTATAATTATGAAAATCAGCTACAACATTTCCGGTATGACCTGCGGTGGCTGTGCAGCCAAAGTGAAAAGTGCATTGCTCAATCATCCGGATGTACTTGAAGCTGAAGTTAGTCACCAGGAAGGTACAGCAATGGTAAAGGCAATAAGCAAGCCGGATCAGCAACATCTGGATAAGCTTCTGAATAAACAAGGAGATTATCGCATAACCGCTGTTTCTGAAGGCGCTAAATCCATAAAACCAGAAAACAGCCAAAAACAGGAATTTACAGATCAGGCAGTTACATCTGCCTGGGAAACATACAAACCCCTGATCCTTATTTTCCTTTTTGTAGCAGGTATAGCAGCCATTGGTTCATTCGAAGACCAGTCGTTCTCCTGGCATCTATGGATGCGTTCTTTTATGGCCGGATTTTTCATCGTATTCTCATTTTTTAAATTTCTGGACTTAAAAGGCTTTGCCCACTCATTTGCCATGTATGACCTTTTTGCAAAACAATGGAAAGGCTATGGGTTCATATACCCATTCCTCGAACTTGGACTGGGTATCATGTATCTCACAGCCATTCACCTGACTGGAACACATGTGGCAACAATACTGATCATGGGGTTCAGCAGCATTGGTGTTATAAGGAACATGCTTTCGCCCCACCAGGTGCAATGTGCCTGCCTTGGCACTGTGTTCAAACTGCCGCTTGGCAGGGTAACCCTGGTGGAGGACCTGCTAATGGTGGCCATGGCTGGGACTATGCTGCTAATTTAGAGAAAAGGTCCAGGTACAATACTTACAAAAAAGAAAAACCCTGTGGGCCATTTTTATGATCAAAAATTGGTATTATTTTTACACATTCTTGTGTTTAGCAAATGTGTAATTATAAAGCAAGCCAATTAATTAATACATGCCCGTACTTGCTATAATCATTGCATTACCTGTATTGCTAAGCTTGGTGCTTCTTTTTTCCCCTTTATTGCAGGGAAAAACCATCAAGCACATTACCATTTTGGCCTTTTTGACAGTTTTGGCAGGAGTCGGTTATGTATTGCACGGCCAGGCCGAAACCTGGCAGCTGCTGCTCCCTTCCCATTACCCTACCCTACTGCACAGGTTTAGCCATTTCCTGGTATTCAGCACAGAGGGGACTTCAGGGCTTATGCTGCTTCTTTTTACTATTATGATGGGTGTCCTGGTTTTAAATGTTCTGGCTTATAATTGTGACATACCAGGTGAAAACCGGTTTTACCCGTGGCTTTTGTTCACTGCCGGCCTGGGGTTTGCCATCTTTACTGCTACGCATTTTTATGTACTGATATTTATGTGGGGTGTATCATCAATACCCCTCTTTTTTCTTGGGAGCGGGTTTAAGGACGACAGTGCCTCCCCAGGTAAGCTGGCACTGATAATGTTTGGTGGTGCACATGTATTAATGGTAACCGGAGCAGTCATGGCAGTGTCACTGAGTGGGTCTGCAGATATCTCATCCATACAAACTGAAACTTCAACTGCTTCAGGGATAATAAGTTTTCTGCTCCTGCTCGCTGGTGGGCTCGCTGCCATTGGGGTTTTTCCGTTGCATTCCTGGATCATTCCTTATGCAAAATTTGCAAGCATCCGGTCGTTTGCACTGATGCCCCTTGTTTTTCAACGCCTTACGGGCACATACCTTTTAATAAGGTTATGCCATGATATGTTTATTCTGAGCGAAGCCCTGCGTGCCCTCTTATTATCCCTTGGATTTATCAGCTCCATCCTGACCCTGGCAGTTGCTCTTGCCGGGTCAAAACCCATGTTAAGGCTGGTAAACCTTTACATGGCAATGGGGGGGATGATACTCGCAGGCATTGCCACAGGAACACAGGCCGGCATCCTGGCGGCTTTGATCTACGTTGTAGCCGGCGGGGTTATAACCATGCCATTCTTCTTTGCCTCTTCAATTAACAGGGACCACCTGGGATCATCCTTTAAAGCTACTTATGAACTTCCCAAAATGGGTAAGAGGAAAAACTTTCGAAGGAGAAAATTTCTGTTGACATTGCTGTCAGGCACTATCCCGGCCGGTGTTTTTGCAGCCAATATTCTGCTTTTCAGAGGGCTTTGGGAGTTTGCCGATACAACAGGCATGGGAATACAAATTGCAGCCCTGTGGATATTGCCTGCCATTTTGGTGGCAGGCGGAATTTTTGCAACTTCAATCAGTTTTGTAAAAACCAATATCCACAAGGTTATACCTGAAGGTCAAAACGGAAAGGGAGACAGCAATATTTCTTTTGTAATGATGATTGCACCGGTTGTGGTATCAATATTCTCAGTCTTACTTTTATTCACCCCGCTTAACCAGTGGGTCATCTCGTTCATTGGTGCGCCTGCGGTTGAGCCCTGGCAAAGCGGGTACATATTGCTGGCTTCAGGATCTTTCATCGCTTCCCTCATATTGGGAATCGCCTTATTAATTTTACTTCCAGTAAAGGGAAAAAGGCTGTTAATTGCATTTAGCCAGCTGGATGAATCTCCCTGTACCGATATATACAAGATGGCCTCAAAGGTTGTATTTGCCATTCATCGACCACTTAGCCGGATGCATGACGGTGTTCTTCAAACCTACCTTGTTTGGGTTGCAGTAGCTATGATAATATTGTTTTTACTGAAATGAACTGCCCATGAATACAGAGATATATCTTACCATCATATTAATAATCATGATCATTCTGGCCCTAACTGCCATTCATGCCAAAGACCTTCTTTCGGCTGTTATTGCACAGGGGGGGATCGGCTACGGCCTGGTAATTTGCTTTCTGCTGCTAAAAGCACCTGACCTGGCGATTGTGCAGATTGTTGCAGAAACCATAACCATCATCATTATGGTGGCAGTTTTGCATGACAGTACGCGTTTTGAAATGCGATGCCCCACCTGCCGCCGTGACATAATAAACCTCACTTCAGCCCTGATTCTCGGGGCTACATTGCTGTATTTCTTTGTTGATGCAATATCGGTACTGCCACCCTTTGGAGAGCACACACTGCGTATGTCAGCAAATTATGTATACGATGCTATTGAAAAAACCGGTGCTACAAATCTGGTTAAGGGTGTTTTATGGGATTTTCGCGCACTGGACACCCTCGGTGAGGCTGCAGTATTGTTTACCACAGCCATGGGAGTGCTGGCAATATTACGCCTTAAAGGCAGAGTGAAAAACAATTAAAATTTTACTATGAAAGGAATGTCTGTAATTGTAAAAAAGGTTGCGCAATTGTTGAGCGCAATGATATTTGTTTTCGGCATGTATATTGCTATCCACGGACACATAATGCCAGGTGGAGGCTTTACGGGAGGGGTATTGCTTGCCAGCTCCTTTATTGTTCTTGTACTGGCACAGGGACTGGAGTACTTTAAACTGAAACAGCAACGTGAAAGGACTTCCCTGGTTGAGTCCCTTTCGGTATTGTTGATCCTGCTTCTGGGGTTTAGCGGCTTGTTTGCCGGGTCGATGGTTTTCTTTGGCAACTACCTGCCCAAAGGGCAGCCCGGAGAGCTGCTCAGTGCAGGCAATATTCCCATTTACAGCATTTTGATAGGGATCAAGGTGGCTGCGACTCTTTTCACAATTTTTCTTGCTCTGACTATTTATAAGGAGGAGGTTTCAACATGACACTTTATATCCTTTGTTTTATTTTGTTTCTGACAGGCTTATATGGTCTGCTCATCAGCCGCAATATCATTAAAATAGTGATATCCCTTACTATCGTTGAGATTAGCATTTTCCTGATGCTGATACTGATAGGTTACATTAGCGGAGGAATAGCCCCGGTAATTTTTCAACAGGAGGTGCCACAGCATCAGGCGGTGGTGGACCCTCTACCTCAGACCATGGTATTGACAGCAATCGTCATTGCCCTGGCTACCAACTCCATGATTCTGGCAATGGCTATAAGGTTGTATAAAAAATATGGAACTTTTGATATCCATGAGATCAATAAGCTGAAGGGATAAATAAATGGAAAACCCTGTATTGATATTCTTTATCTTCCTGCCTTTTCTGGCTGCATTTATTATACCACTGCTTAACCTTTTCTGGGACCAGGCAAAGACAATTGTTTTGCTTCTGGTTAGCTTAGTTTTATTTCTGCTTTCAGCAATTATAGTCATCAATCCTCCCCAGATAACCATGTATGCCCCAGGAGGGTGGTATCCTGTTGATAACATTCCACTGGGTATACATCTTGTGGGTGATGGGCTTAGCCGGTTTATGTTATTAATTATAAATACGCTCGCATTTTTTTGTGCAATTTATGCTATCCCTTATATTAAGCTGTTTACCGGACAGAAGTATTTCTATACCCTTTTCTTTCTCCAGCTTGCCGGGTTGAACGGCGTAGTCCTGACAGGAGACATGTTCAATCTCTTTGTATTTATGGAGGTTGCAGCAAAGGCTTCCTATGCACTTGTAGCTTTCGGAGTGAAAAAAACAGAAATAGAGGCTTCCTTTAAATACCAGGTTATTGGAGGTCTTGCATCCCTTTTTATGCTCTTTGGTATTGCAATGCTATACTGGATGACTTCAACACTGAATATGGCCGATATTTCAGTGGTATTAAAGAATAATCACGTCGACAACACCAGTTTAATCCGCTTTGCCCAGCTTTTTCTCCTTGCCGGGGTTGCAATCAAGTCAGCCATGATACCATTTCATGCGTGGCTGCCCGATGCACATTCATCAGCTCCTTCACCCGTTTCGGCAATGCTTTCCGGTGTGGTTATCAAAGTTCTTGGAGTCTATGTGATTTTACGTTTGTTTATCAACGTCTTTGAGCCCTGTGGGTTCATGTCAATGGTTATCGCGGTTTTGGGCGGAATTTCCATGACGGCCGGAGTTATACTTGCAATTGGAGCATGGGATCTAAAGCGGCTTCTTGCATATCACAGCATCAGCCAGATGGGTTACGTGCTAATGGGTACCGGAATCGGAATGGGGGTCATTGCCTCAGGGGAAAATCCTGAGGTAGTGGCACTTACCTTCACTGGAGCCATGTTCCATATGATTAACCATTCAGTGTTCAAGGGACTGCTTTTTTTAACGGCCGGATCGATAGAGTATTCCACAGGGAACTTGGACCTGAGAAGAATGGGAGGTCTGGCACAGTACATGCCTTTGACAATGATAGCATCCTTTGCAGCCTCAATGGCAATTGCGGGCATACCCCCTTTTAATGGCTTTTTCAGTAAGTTTACTATAATCGTGGCAGCAATCCAGGGAGGATACTATTTCAGGGCTGCTCTGGGTATGTTGGTGGGAATAATAACCCTTGCATCCTTTGTTAAATTTCAGCGATATGCTTTTTTCGGGAAGCCTCTAACTGGGATTACCCTGAAGCAAACCCCGGTTCTGATGAATGTTTCCATGATTGCACTGGCTGTTCTTTGCCTGCTAATGAGTCTGTTTATTTTTCCTGAAGTAAGGGCTGTCTTTCTGGATCCTGCAGTAAACATATTAATTGAATCAACCGATTAGGCCTTAAAATAAATTCAAATATGAGACCACGATATATTGTCCTGTTTTTCCTTGCACTGTTATTCTGGCTATTGCTGACATGGTCGGCAAGGGTGGAATCCCTGATCGCTGGCATAGTGGTGGCATTGGTCACCTCCATTATATTTGGGAAGTATTTCTATACCTCTATTTACAAATTGACACAATTCAGGCGCTTTATCACTATAATTCCATTTATGGCATTTTTTACCTGGCAATGCATAAAGGCTAACTTTGATGTGGCCTGGCGGGTAATGCATTACAAAATCCCGATCCAACCTGCCATTATAAGAGTTCCCCTGATGGTGCAAACCGATCTGGCCAGGGCTGTCCTTTCATGCGCCCTGACAATGACCCCGGGCACTATCGTTATTGACATTCAGGACGACTGTATGTATGTTCACTGGATTTATGTTGACAAGAATGATCCGGACACCTATGCCATGAGCCGTATCCGAAAGTATGAAAAATATATCCAAACCATATTTGACTGATTATGCTGACTTACCTGCTCTATATTCAAATATTCATTCTTGTGTTCCCCCTTTACAGGATCATATTTGGCCCAACCATTGCAGACCGGATTGTGGGCATTGAGAAGCTGGGCACCCTGGTTACCTCAATAGTGGTGATTATCATTCTCATTACCGACAAGGTGTGGATGATAGACATTGTTATCGCCTGGACCATTTTAAGTTTTATCAGCAACCTTACTTTATCAAAATATCTCGAAAACAAAAAATTAAATGACTGATATAATCTGCAGTATACTGTTTATCCTGGGCACGCTCTTCAATTTTTTCAGTGGCGTTGGCCTGATTCGTTTACCCGATGCATACAATCGACTACAATCCAGCACCAAGGCCATTACCCTTGGTATGTGCAGCATTCTGCTGGGAGTAGCAATAAAATACGGTCTAAGCCCGGAAGGGGTAAAAGCCTTGCTGGCCATTATGGTTATCTTTTCTACAGCCACGGTATCAGCACACACCCTGGCCAGGGGCACTTATCGCTTTGGCATAAAGCCTCATAAAAAAACCTTTCGTGATGACTGCAGCAAGCCAACGGAAAACAAAAACCTAGCACAGCAGGAAAGAAGTGGTTAAGCCGGACTTGCTTTCCTGGTGATGTGCACCTGCGGACATTCTTGTCCGGAACCGTACATGAAAGCATTGTCGCAGATTTCATATTTAATCAGTAAACACTGAAAAACAAACTACTGGAATTATTTGCACAGATTTTGTTTTTATTTTAATAATGCGCATTGTTGTCTAAAGAATAATTACAGATGTTAACCGCCTACCTTGTTACTGCAATACGAAACCTTTTTAAAGGAAGATTGTATTCAGTGATCAATTTGTTTGGCCTTTCCATTGGTCTTGCCGCAGCCATTTTGATTTTGCTGTATGTGCAGCATGAACTAACTGCCGACAGGCATCATGAACACTA
>PWNY01000391.1 GCA_003557805.1 Bacteroidales bacterium
CCATCATACATACGTCCCAGCACCCTTGCCGTGTCCTTCATTGACTCCTTCTTGCCAATCTGGCTGCCTGAAGGGCCTAGATAGGTAACCAGGGCTCCCTGGTCAAATGCAGCCACCTCAAAGGCACAACGGGTACGGGTTGAAGCCTTCTCAAATATTAGGGCGATGTTCTTCCCTTTCAGTCTCTGCTGTTCATACCCGCCATATTTTGCCTTTTTCAGATCTGCAGAAAGTTCGAGCAGAAAACCTATCTCCTGTGGTGTAAAGTCCAGCAGTTTTAAAAAACTCCTGTTTCTCAAATTAAAAGCCATATCTATCCTTTTGTTTAATGTTTAGTAAATCTATTCCTTGTCCAAACCGGTAATATCCTTTATTATATTCAGTTTCACGGCAATATCACAGTACCCGCATCTTCTGCACAGATCTGGGAAGCCTCCGTAATTACTGCATCCCTTCCGCCGTTCTCGATAAAACTGATACACGCCCTTATCTTAGGCGCCATGCTGCCTTCCGAAAACTGTCCCTCATCAAGGTAGTTCTTAAGCTCGCTAAGCCTGATCTTTTCAAGTTTCTTCTGATCTTTTTTGCCGAAGTTTATATATGCATTTGGCACATCGGTAAGAATTATAAACTCCTCGGCCATTATCTTGTTTGCAAGCAGTGAGGAAGCCAGGTCCTTGTCAATTACAGCATCAATACCAACCATCTTGCCGTTATTATCAATATATGCAGGAATCCCGCCTCCCCCAACAGTTATTACTATATTACCTTCCCTCGCAAGCTTTTCAACAGCCCTCCAGTTGGGAATATCAAGCGGTTTGGGTGAAGCAACAACCCTGCGCCAGCCCCTTTTGCGGGGGTCTTCATGAAAAACCCATTCATTTTGCTCCGTCAGTTTCTCTGCTTCCTCTTTCTCATAGAATGGCCCGACAGGTTTTGTTGGGTTTTTAAAGGCATCATCATCCCTGTCAACCACCACCTGTGTTACCAGTGTGACAATATTCCTTTTTATACCGTTTTCAGCCAGCACATTGCGCAGCTGCTGCTCGATCATAAAACCTATGGACCCCTGGGTTTCTGCCACACAGAAATCTATTGGCTGTTTGGGCAAACCGTATAGCTTATTTCCGGCCTCGTGCTGAAGCAACACACTGCCTACCTGCGGGCCATTACCATGGCCGATAACAAGGTCATGATCCTCCTTTAACAGTGGCAATAGCTGTTTACAGGTATCATAAACATTCTGTTCCTGCTCATCTATTGTACCCTCCTGACCGTTCTTCAAAAGGGCGTTTCCTCCAAAAGCAATGACTGATAGTTTTTTCATATTGGGTTTATTTGGTTATTGTTTGTTTTAATATTTTGCAGGTTCGCCGGGTGAGGGAATTGTACCAAGGATGAACTGCCTTAGGTCTTCATTTGAACTTTCCAGGTCCTCTTCCCTCAGGTACATCATATGACCGCTGCGGTACCCCTTGAAAGAGAGGCGGTCTTTCAACTTTCCGCCGGGATCCAGATGCCACATAGTATACTTTGCATCAAAATATGAAGTTGCGCCATCGTAATATCCCGACTGTATCATGGTATGCAAAAACGGGTTCTGGGCCATGGCCTGCCTGAGGTTCTCACCTGTATTATCTCCGCTGCGGTCCCATGGGTGGACCGGACCGAACATATTGTACTTTACATCGGTTTGAAAATTGAGCTCATTTCTAAAGTAATGGTTTATAGCGGGTGTAAAAGAGTGTAGCCAGGAGGTAAGTTCAGAGTTGAAATCAGGCCTTGTACCTGCATCCATCCTGTCGATTCCCTTATACCTTGAATCAAGCCTTCCGACTGTATATCCCTGGTCACGAAGAAGCTCCTTCCAAAAGAAGGATGTGGGCACATCCAGGTTGTGCTGCTGCACCACCTCTTCTGACAGGCCGGAGAAACGGCTGAAGCTTCTAACTGCATCCATTCTCTCTTCTTCTTTTGCCCATGCACCTTTTGCCATTACCGGCAACAGCTCATTGATGGTATACTCCTCCGACAGCTCCAGCACTTCATAAAGGTCCATTGCCTGCAAGTCCTGGGGGAGCCTGCCGTGGTACCACGCGGTCGCAGTATAGTATGGAAGCCTGTTTGCTGCCCTGACCGGGCCCGCCCTGTCTATGCCAAGGCCTGTCGGAGAAACCAGCACCACACCATTGAGGTACATCCACTGGCTGTTCTGCAGTTCAAGGGCTAGTCCGGAAACCCTTGTTGTGCCATAGCTTTCGCCAATAAGGTATTTGGGTGACAACCACCTGTCCTTTCTCTGCACAAAATTGTTAATCCATGCGGCAAGGTAACTAATATCCTGATTTACCCCGAAAAAACGTGACCTGTCAGCATCAGGATCCAGTATCCTTGAATAGCCGGTATTCACCGGGTTGACGAACAGTAAATCTGTAACATCCACAACAGAATAGGGGTTATTCCTTATACCGTATGGCTGAACCGGGAAGCCCTCATCATCAACGATCAGTACCCTCGGGCCTGTATAGGCAATATGCATCCATACCGAGGCAGATCCCGGCCCCCCGTTGAATGATATCAGCAGCGGCCGGCTGCCGTGATCGGAGACATCTGATCTTTTGTAATAGGTATAATGAAGTGATGCAACTGCCTTCCCGTCTTCGTCCCATACCGGCTGGGTGCCGGTTATTGCGGTGTATGGTATGTTGCGTCCGTTAACTGTAACGCTGTGCTCGGTAACTACCTCTGTTTCGGGATCAAGCCTCTTTTGCTGTCCGGAAAGAGGGCCGAAGCCAAGAACAAACAGAGCAATTGCAACAAGTGACCCTGGTACTCGCATAATAATATGTTTTAAATGAAGGGGGATAAAGATATAAAAAACAGTATATACTGCCAGAAAATAATAGCGGCAGTCATTCCATATCCAGAATGTACTGCTCCTCAAGTTCTCCTTCTATTCTTTTTCCTTCAATATCAAGGAGTATCAGCCGGTTTTCACCTACCATATACTTGTTTGGAGGATCCTCATCTTCAAGGTAAATATTGCCCCCTGTATTATCCCACCTGAACCGGCCTTTGGAGGTATAGGTTGTGTCATTACCGACCCCCAGGTATCTTCTGCTTATTCTGTAAGTGCTGTCCTCCCGAAGTTCAATTTCTGTATATATACCGCTGCAGCTGGCACAGGGGATGATACCGGTGTATACACCATGGTAGTCAAGTGCAATCATCGAAGTATGCATGTCAGGAGGGTCCTGAAAGCTTTCATTATCCGGCCCGGTTTCCCGGCCCCGGTCATCACCGCTGTACTGGCATGCCATCAGCAGCAAAGAAAAGACTGGTATCAATAAGAATATCCTCATGTTCACAATTATTATCTTTGCAAAGATAATAATACCATGTTCCCTGTTATATAAAAACCGGGTCATGTCATACTGATTTACAAGGGATAAATTGTATTGACTATTCATTTTACCAGGATATAGTTGAAAAAAATCAATATCATAATTGCTGTACTTATCATGCTTGCCGGATCATTTGCATGCAGCAGGCATAATAGTAATAATGGCGGCAGCGATAAT
Source organism: Bacteroidales bacterium (assembly GCA_003557805.1). Taxonomy (GTDB): domain Bacteria; phylum Bacteroidota; class Bacteroidia; order Bacteroidales; family UBA7960; genus PUPG01. Next base: position 3,582 of record PWNY01000391.1, read on the forward strand.
GTCCTTTACATAATACATGCCGGCAGCCTTACATACCCGGTAAAAGTGATCTCCGATGCCTTCAGGGAGGAACACCCGGATATTATAATAAGGACTGAAGCCTGGGGCAGCAAGGCAGGTGCAAGGCGGGTTACAGAACTTGAAACCCCCGCAGACGTTTTCATGTCGGCCGATTACATGGTTATAAAGAATATGCTGATACCTGAACATGCCTGCTGGTATTTATCTTTCGCTGCAAATGAAATGGCCATAGTTTATACTGGCAGGTCAAAGTATGCAGATGTAATAAATGCAGACAACTGGTATGATATAATACTGAGGCCCGGTGTGGAGTCAGGAAGGAGCAACCCGGATCATGACCCCTGCGGGGTAAGGACGGTGTTCACCGCAAAGCTGGCCGAGAAATACTATGAGATGCCCGGACTTGCTGAGCAGCTGCTTGACAGGGCAGGAAGGAATATCAGGCCAAAGGAGACCGACCTGATAGCATTGCTGGAAAGCGGCCACATAGACTATATATATCTTTACAGTAGCGTGGCAGAGCAGCATGGGCTCGAATACGTGGAGCTACACCCCAGGCTTAACCTCGGGGACCCTTCACTGAACGACTGGTATTCAAAGGTGCAAACAGAAACCCTGGGCGCAAGGCCGGGAGAAAGAATAACGGAATGGGGCCAGGCCATGGTCTATGGCCTTACGATACCAAAAAGGAGCCAGAACCAGGCCCTTGCAGCAGAATTTGTTTCATTTGTGATGGAAGGGGATAAAGGCCAGAAGATACTTGACTCCCTGGGCCAACCCCCGCTTGCACCCGCTCCCTCACAATATTATGAAGTAATCCCGGAGAAGCTGCAAAAATATGCCAAAAAGCCTTAGCAGGAGCCGGCAAGGGGGCTACATACTAACAGACACACCTACTGTCACTGCACCCAGTGCCCCCCTTCCAACTTCAGAGAACACTCCAATATTGTCAGAAAAGTAAAACCTGACACCTGCAACAGGTCCCAGGAAGACACGGGTATTATCAAAATAACCGCTAATGCCCTCATCGCTGCTTGCCCCGTACCGCCTGAACTCAATACCGGACAGCATTGATGCATAGAAGTCTATCTGGTTTTCATCTATACTGCCATCAAGCAGGTCATTCAGCAGGGGGGAGAAGTGAAAGCTGCCCCTTGCACCCACATTAATAAATGACCTTGTCCTTGTAGGGTATGTCCAGCTGCTGTATGCAGCAAAGGGACCTACAGTTACAAATTCATGTATCCCGAACTCCATGGAGGCATTCACGGGAGGCATTCGCAGGCTTCTGCTGCCAATGTATCCATAAGAATAGTTCAGTGACAGTCCTGCACTGAAAATAACAGCATTCCTGAAGTCTGTACCCTGTGAGCGTGCAACGGGTGCAGTTGATGAAAGTATTGTGAACAGGGCCAAAGCCAAAACTAGCTGCTTTCTCATTTGTAGCTGTATTTTAAAGGTTAATAATCCGGAAAATGCACAAATATCAGGCCGCAAAGATAAATAATCAGGCAATAGCCTCAAAACATATAACGATGCTCAGCTGTTAAGTGTTATAACTGATATTGAGCTATATTTGCACACTGGTCCATTATGGAAGGCAAAAACAAGAAAATAGCATTCCACACCCTTGGCTGCAAGCTGAACTTCAGTGAAACCTCATCGGTCAGCAGGCAGTTTTCAGAAGGTGGTTATTCGGTGGTTGACTTCAACCAGGCGGCCGACATATATGTTATAAACTCCTGTACTGTTACAAAAAGTGCAGAAAAGCGCTGCCGGGCACTGGTCAGGCAGGCACGGAAAATCAACCCGGAGGCAGAGATAGTCGTTACCGGGTGTTACTCCGAGCTGAGGCCCGGGGATTTAATGGAGATTCCAGGAGTATCGGTTGTTACGGGTAATTATGAAAAGTTCCGTCTTTTTGAATATCTCTCGGAACCAAGGGCAAGACAATCAGTTCCCGTATATATAAGGGATACTGAGTCCTCTCCTGACCTGTTCATTCCTGCATGGTCCTCTGGCCAAAGGACCCGCTCATTTTTAAAGATACAGGACGGCTGTGACTACAAATGCTCTTACTGCACCATCCCGCTTGCCAGGGGCCGCAGCCGCTCATCAACGATTAAAAAAACCATTGAGACAGCCCGTGAAATAACCAGGTCTGACATAAAGGAGGTAGTGCTTACGGGTGTGAACATTGGGGATTTTGGAAAGGCCGGCGGAGAGAGCCTTGCCGGGCTGCTAAGGGAGCTTGTCAAAATAGATGAGATAGAACGCATACGTCTTTCATCAGTAGAGCCAGACCTGCTTTATGATGAAATAATCGAGTTGGTGGCAGATGAAGAGAAGCTTATGCCCCATTTTCATATACCCCTGCAATCAGGCAGTGACACCATACTGGGAAAGATGAGAAGACGCTATACTACCAGCCTGTTCGCTTCCAGAGTGGAAAAGATCAGAATGCACCTGCCCCTGGCCTGTGTTGCAGCTGACATAATAACTGGCTTTCCAGGAGAGACAGCTGAGCTTTTTGAGGAAAGCCTGGGTTTTGTAAACGGCATAGACCTCAGCTATCTGCATGTTTTCACCTTCAGCGAGAGAGAAAATACAAATGCCATGAGTATGCCTGAAAGGGTTGATCCGGCCGAAAGAAAAAGGCGTTCAAAAAAGCTCCAGTCACTGTCAGCATTAAAGAAGCAACACTTTATAAAATCAGTGTATGGATTAAGGACAAAGGTACTATGGGAGCATGAGAGCAGCGAGGGGTTCATATACGGGTTTACCGAAAACTATATAAAGGCAAAGACCCCTTATGTAAAGGGGAAGGCAAATACCATTGAAGAGATAGTATTAACTAAAACAGATAAAAACGGGATTTATACAGTATGAGCAGGAACAGAGAAGAACTATGCATGGAGGTTTGCAGAATAGCAAAGGATACAGGCAGTTATATCAGGGAGGAGCTCCCGGGCTTAAGCTTTTCAGATGTTGAAACAAAGAGCCTCCACTCATATGTTACGCATGTTGACACCAACGCAGAGAAAAAGATAGTAAAGGAACTGGAAAGGCTTTTACCTGAAGCCGGTTTCATTGTCGAGGAACAGAGCATAAAGAAAGAGGGCGGAGATTACCGCTGGGTGGTAGACCCGCTGGACGGCACCACAAATTATATACACGGGTTGCCATGCTTCAGTGTCTCGATTGCATTAATGCACAAGGGTGAAATAATCCTTGGGGTGGTCTATGAAATTATGCAGGATGAATGTTTTTACGCATGGAAAGAAGGCGGAGCATGGCTTAACGGAAAACAGGTAAAGGTCTCTGGTGTAAAGGATCTGTCCGGGAGTTTGCTGGCAACGGGCTTCCCATACCACGACTACTCAATGCTTAAGCCTTATATGGAGCTTTTTATCTGGTGTTTGCACAAAACACATGGAGTAAGGAGGATAGGAAGTGCCGCAGTTGACCTTTCATACGTAGCATGCGGCCGTTTTGAGGGATTTTTCGAATACGGGCTCAACCCCTGGGATGTAGCCGCAGGAAGCCTTATAGTTGAGGAAGCCGGTGGTAAACTGTCTGACTTTTCAGGGAATGATAACTTTATATTCGGCCGGGAAATTGTTGCCGCAAATAATGAAGGTGTATACACTGAACTGATTGATAAAGTAAAAGAAGTTTTTAAAAAGGATTGAAAAGATGGCATTCTCTTCAGATTCCTTCCTTGAGTTTGCTGCAATTTTGGGAATTGCTGCACTCATAGCCCTTGTAGGGCGCTTTTTGCGTCAGCCGCTTATCGTATCATTTATTGCGGTTGGTCTCATTGTAGGCCCTTACGGTATTGACCTGCTTGAATCCATCGACAAGATAGAACTGCTTTCAGAGATGGGCATTGCCCTGCTGCTTTTCGTCGTGGGTCTGAAGCTGGATGTTACGCTTATAAAATCCACAGGCAGGGTGGCCCTTTACAGTGGCCTGGGTCAGGTACTGTTCACCTCGGTGTTCGGGTTCTTCATAGCATGCGCCCTGGGATTTGAGCCCGTTGTAAGCCTCTACATAGCAGTGGCTCTTACCTTCTCCTCAACCATAATCATCGTAAAGCTCCTGTCTGACAAAAGGGAGATACAGTCTCTGCACGGTCAGATATCGATCGGGTTTTTGATCGTTCAGGATATTGTTGTGATCCTGGCCATGATCGTGCTGTCAGCAATGGGAACGCCATCAGATTATACCCTGTGGGAGGAGGTGGTTATGGTCGTACTCAAGGGTATCGGCATGCTTTTATTTATCCTGCTGCTTATGCGCTATGTATTAAACAAACTTACTGCATTGATGGCGCGTACACCGGAGCTGCTTGTACTTTTCGCAATAACATGGGCCATAGCCCTGGCAGCTTTCAGTGACTTTCTTGGATTTAGCAAGGAGGTGGGGGCTTTTATGGGCGGTATAAGCCTCTCGGCCACTCCTTACAGGGAGGTGCTTTCAGGCAGGCTAAACTCACTTAGGGACTTTCTGTTGCTGTTCTTTTTCATACACCTTGGCAGCCAGGTTAATGTTCCCCTGCTCGGTGAGCAGATTATTCCCGGGCTCATCCTCTCTGCTTTTGTACTTATAGGTAACCCCATAATAGTTATGATAATACTCGGGATTATGGGTTACCGCAAG
>PWNY01000156.1 GCA_003557805.1 Bacteroidales bacterium
CAGGATCACGGACGATCTTTATATGGGATGCGTATTGCAGTTTATAAAGCGTATCATGGTTATTATCAATCAGATATTGGAATAATAGGGGATTTCTCTAAGTTTGGTCTGTTTTATGTAACAGGTTATTTGTGGTTGATTATTAAGGTTTTTAGGACAAAATTCAATACTGATTACGGCTATATTAAGTACTTTTTTCTACTTAATATTTTTACTTTGCCATTTGGAAGTGCAGGTCCATCAGGAATCGCTGCTATATGCGTTTTATTATATATTGTTGAGAAGAGTTTTTTCAACCTAAAAGAAGGTAGCTTGGAGAACAATAATAATATAGAGTCATTAGATCAATTTTCTGAAAACTGGATGAAAAAAGAATAAAAATCCACTGGCATCAAAAGGTGCCAGTGGATTAAGGAGCACATTATCAGACTTTCACACAACGAATATAAAGACCATTCTTCTTCTTCTTCTTCTTCTTCTTCTTCTTCTTCTTCTTCTTGTTGTTGTTAGTTGGATTACCTATATGGTCAGAAACTCCAAAATCGATCTACTGTCGGACTGATGATCATCAATCTCCGTGGAGGTTCACCCGTGGCTGTAATGTTCCAGTCCGTGGAAATTTCCATCCGATGATCGGTTACCGCCTAGAGGAGCAGAAACTTGAAGTTATCTGTTCCAGATTGTGTATAGTCATTCCAGCGTGAATGCTGATCACAGGTCAAGTGCCATTATTATATCCGAGGGCAGGACTGAAATTTATCCAATTATGTTTAATATTAGCTTTTTGCATATAATAAGCTAATATTAATTAGCAATTAAGGAAACATAATATCAGCCAAAATAATTATTGGAAATATTCAAAAAATCTTTTGCACGATTATCCCAGGAATTGGAATCGGCAAATTTTGACCGATTTTCAATAAGCGAATCATTGTTTTCTTCGGCTGCTTTCATAATCAATCCATAAAAGTCAGCACTTGAGTTATTTTTATAAATATAGATAAACTTATCAGGGAAGGTCATGTAAGCTAAATTTGGAAGATCGCTTATCACAACAGGTTTACCTAAGGCAAAGTACTGCCAGAGCTTATTAGGAGTTACTCCGTTACTGGCCCTGTTGATATCATAAGGAGCAATTCCAACATCAGCTTTGTTTATCGCTCTGTATAAATCAACCCCCTTTAGTATTCCTGTAAAAGTTATATTATCATTCTTTGAAACCTTTCTTTCAAAGTCTGTATCACGGGGACCAATGCACATAACTTTGATATTGCCTTTTGTCAGCAAATCATTTATCAGTTTATAGTTCATGTTTCTTCCACCGACATACATTAATACAACTGTGATTGTTTCAGACCGGTTAATTTTCTTAGGAGTAATATTAATATCTTTTAAACTTGGTCCACCCAATGGAACTAAGTATGAATTCGGGTTAATTCGTTTTAACTTATCTTCTAAATAACGTGCAGTGCCAATGCAAAAGGAGGCCTTTCTTATAACATAGTTTTCACATCTCTGATGGTATTTGTTTATCAACCAGTTTGAATACTTACCCATGCCGATAAAATCGTCATTGCAATAGTAAACGGCATCTTTTAAATATTTATAGGTAAATGTTGCAGTAAAATCAAAGTTTATGCAATGGTCATAAGAAATATTTCTACAGATCCATTTAAATAACCATCTCTGATAAATTTCATTTAAAACTGGTAGTCGGTGACGGAATTTGTGATTAATAGGGAATGAAGGCTCTACGACAGTAATATTGTTTTGTGGATTAAATAATCGCATTCTTGGAAATCCGGTTTTATTTCTTGTAATAAATACAATATTATGGTTTTTGGACAAGGCAAAAGAAAGTTGATGTCTTGCCCTTGGAGGTTCTTCCCAACCTGTTATTGTGTTAATCAGGAAAGTCTTTTTCATTATCTCACTCTTAATTGAATTTTTTGTTAAGGAATTTTTGCTGATAAAATACGAGTAATTACATGTATATGTAAAAGGTATTACTTGTTTTAGCTAAAATATCAGGATGCATATTAGAAATAGAATAACTATTATGCTAACAAACTAAAACTACAAAAAGTTAAATAGAATCTTAGTAATTCCCGATTAATTCAATAAAAAGAAATTTATTTCGGCTTTAAATAATATCCCGAAGCATATTTATCTATTTAATTCTACAAGAAAACTCCTCTAATAGCAAGAAAGTGTTTTTATGCTATTGAAATTACATAATTGCATTTTTTTACAGAAAATGAAACAAAAATAATTGACTAACGTATCAGAATAAGTGATGAAAAGTTAAAATTCTTTGATGAATATATCCTGAATGGTGATTAATAGAATAAGTTTTTGTATTTGCAAAATTGTTAAAATAGAGATAATTATTATGAGTAGAATGAAAATGTTTTTTTATTTGGTTGCAGGAATAATAGTCTTGTCTGGATGTACTAAAGAATTTGAAGATTATATTGATGTATTTGTTCCATCAACCTCTGATACTAGTCCTATAGATTCAACTGATATTAAAGAAGACTCTTCAGATTCCAAAGGGGATTATTCTAAATATTTTGGAAATCTACCTTATCAAATTCCCGATATTAAGACAGCAGATGCTTTCGCATCCACAATTTATATCGACCCGGATTATACCGGAGGTAATTCAGATGGTAGTAAATCACATCCTTACACTAATTTAAATGACCTGTATTGGAAAGGAGGTATTCCCTCCAATACTGCATTTCTTATAAAACGGGGCACAATCCATCCGAGGATAGGAAGAAAATCAGGTGTATCACCATCCTATTCTGAGGATATGATATGGAACAATAATTTCATTGGTCCCTACGGGACAGGAGACCGACCCATTGTTCGGGGCATTTGGGTTGCTGCTGATAGTGATGGTTTAACAATTAGAGACTTGAATATAAGCGCACCTTCATTTTCTGCTCATGAGAGTTTTGATATTATTATTAATCTATTTGGAGGTTTGTCAACACAGGGCAAAAGTAGTCCTAAGAATATTACAATTGCATATAACATTATTTGGGGACTTCATACCCCCGGCAAAAGCTGGACAAGCGGTTCACCATATCCTTATCCCAATATGGGAATAAGAGGAGGTGGTGAGAATACAGTTGTTTATCACAATCAAATTGGTAATGTAGGTGATAATGGAGTTTATTTAGGAGGCAGTCCAGGATTAATATTTGTTCGGAATGATGTAAGCAATGTCAACAGGAGGCAGTGGGGACGAGGACTCACTCCAGAGGAGACAAATCCCGGAGGACATCCCAGTGGCGGAGATGGGGCTATGTTTGTAGGCAATTTAACATGCAATTATATAGCAGGTAACTATTTCGATCCTGCAAGAAGTTATCGTACCGAGCATCCTGATGGTTATGATTTTTGGAAGCATAGTATGTTGTTTAAGATGAAAGAAGGGGTACCAGTCACCAAGGCATTGATTGAGTGGAACACAATTATTGCACCTCCAGTTGGTACGGAAACAGGTCCGGCTCAATATATAGATTGTGAGCCAGGACTTGAATACAGGAATAATCTTGTTGCCCCAATGCGGGGACAGAAGAGTAATACATTAATAGCCGGTAACGGAGTAGCAAAAGCATTAGAGTATCCAGGAGAATACGGGATTAGAGATAATCATATAATAAGACGTAATCCAGACACAGATCAAAGTGTTGTATGGCCAGGTAGAGAGGATGAGGTTGTGGAAGCCGCTGGCAATATAATTTTTAGCTGTTGGGATAATTATGATAAGTTTCTAGATACAAATAACTCTATGGGATCAGATATTGATCCGGATAATTTCTGGGGAGATATAGAATAATAATTGATCTAATTATTAAAGTACACTTTATCATCCATATCACAGTGGAGGTATGAGGTATACAACCAGGGATATTATAGAGATATACCAATCTTAAAAAATGAGGATGAATATTTAATAGATTCATCCTCATTTTTCAATATCAAAGTATCAACATTAAAAAAGGTTTTCTCCTAATTTGGGGTTTGTCAAGCAGTTTTACGAGTATCAACGGTTAGATTTTTTGCCCTAATAAACATAGTTGTATGAGAATATGGTTTAATCTTCAAATAATAAAGTAATTTGGATTTATATCCAGACATAAAGAGTTTAACCACTTCTTTTCCAATTTTCATAAAACTATATTTTAATCCTGAATATTTTTTTATTTTTAATACTTCAAAATCAGTGCGTTCTAAAATTCCTACAACAATGCTTTCTGACGCAAAACTTAAATGATTTGGGAGGTAGAAAGGACGTAAATGATCTTTTGCATCCAATTCTGCTGTATCACCTGTTTGTAGAATAATCTCTCCATTAGGATTCAGTAGTCTTTTTAATGTTTTCAAAAAAGCAGGTGGATCAGGCAGATGTGAATATACATTCAATAATGAGATAACATCGTATTTCTCTTCATGATTAGCTAAGTCAAAATATGTAACATCTAAACCTCTTCTTTGTGCAGATCTTTGTTTATATTCGTTTGGCTCAGTTCCTCTTACGGTAATTTTCCCGGAAAAGTACTTTTGAACAGCAATCATAAATTCTCCATGCCCGCACCCAACATCAAGCCATGTTTTTTTACCTCCTTTGTCCCCTTTAAATAAATCTTCCAGTATTGGGAGGTATTCAGAAATTTTACTTTTATTAAACCTGCCTGTTACATTTAGTTTCTCGTCACCAAGATGCTTTCCCTGTTCATGCATATGTGAAATGTCAGTATCATCGGGTCTATTTTCAACAAAAAGAAGGGAGCATAAGTCGCATTTAACTAATATGTAACCATTTTCTTCAGCGTAGAAAGAGTGTTTTTCCGAGTTACAGTTGTAACATTTTGTTATTTTCATAGGGGGTGGGTTTTTTATTAATATATTAAAGCACATTCAAGTAGGCTTTCTTTTCTTCTTTACCTGCCCTGCATTTTCGATTTGCTAAATCCAATTATACGGGTTCATTAGTGTTGCCTTTTGGTCTTAACCCCCTAATTAACTGGACAAAATTTGAGTTATTAGTTCAATTAATAATTGTTTCATACTGATTTTGCCTAACAACTTATTTGCTTGTTTGAGTTAATAAGTAGCTCTAATAATTTATAACTATATTTTATAAATGTAATAGGATTTCTCTTAATTTACCAATATGTTATATGTTATCTCCCCATCTTTTCTAAAATGCTACCTCTAGTTCAAAAAATGGATACATATTTCATGAGCGGAACATGGTTTGAGTTTATCAACAGCCATGTTGTTATCAGACACCGATTTACTATCAAATTTTAGCATACATAGCCTTAGGAAAACCTCCCCCCTGATTTAGAAAGCCTTATAAAAAAAGCTCAAATACATAGAGAAAGTGAATAAGTTGTAATTTCCATTTACATAATTTCGAACTTATGTTGATGTAAATCAAAAACCTTCAGTTTTCTGGCAACATATAATGCTCTTTTTTTAAACTCAACGACGCAGTTACAGAAACCAGGAGTGCAGGTTATTATTTTATCGCGAACTTCAACTTGTTCCAAAGTTTAACCCTTATGGCCATTTTGACCTCCTTTTCTGTTACCTTTATTTTTGGGGATAGCTGGTTTCAACGTTTTCTACTTATACCATCACTTGATGGTGGATTGTTGTTAATTTATCTTTTGCTATCTAAACGTGATCCTAGGATTCCTATGCCCAAAACTTTATCATACTGGAAAATGGTGCAAAAATAGTTTCTTTTGAATTCTGGACTCGTTGGAGATTAAAATATATTTCTCTATTTTAGGTTATTTAAAAAATAAAACCAAAATTGGACTATCCGGTACCAGGGGATGTGGCTTTAACAAAGGACGCGGTTTTTATTATACTAATTTCTCTAATGCAAAAACGGTTTATAATGTTGCTAATCGTGCTGATTTTCTCATAAGAGAATTATAGCATAAGATCACTGTCCGGAAATATTGCTGGAGTTCTTTGTGTTGAAAAGATGGTTTTTTATTCGAATTAAATTAACTCTTTAATTAATTCAAAGTTATGAATATAGTATCTTTTGAGAAGTGTCTGAGATTATGGGATAATCATTTTTTCAGATTTTCCTTATTTGCTCTTCTGGTATGGATTGCTTATTACTTTCATTTCCCAAAATTTGGCTTATATGAAGATGATTACTGGTTTATAGGGATTCCAGCCAATACTCCCCTAAAAGAATTAATGGAAATGATGATAAATCATTTCTTTGATTTTCAAAATAATCATGGGCGATATATCTCAGTTTTCCTGCCCTGGTTACTTGCCTTTCTTAATTTTAAGATAGGGGGCCTTTGGTTTACATATTTTTTCGGGATTATTCTTGTTGCATTAAATGTTTTCTTATTCCATATTATTATTAAATCCAGGTTTCCGGCTGAATTAGCATTTTTTGCAGCTCTAGTATTCTTATTTTTTCCGGCAGACACAACAAAAGCTTTACTAGTGCATATATATCAATTGCAAATATCAGTATTATTCCTGATGGTGGCCGGAGTTTTTTGGATTAGATCAAAAAAATGGGTGTCTTATATTTTTGCTACATCATGTTTGTTAATGTACGAAAGTCCTTTTTTACCTTTTATTTTATTCCCTTTACTTGATGAAGTAAGTTTTACAAAAAAATTCTTCATCAATTTAATTAAACATTTACTAATAGTTTCCATAATTGTTATTATTGTTTTTGTTACCAGAAAATTATTAGGTGAAAGCAGGGTTGATGGTCTTACATTGTTGGAAACATCAAAAAGAGTCTTATTATCAATTACAGGTGGGCCATTAGTTACTCTGTATTCTTTACTTCGATCACCATATCTTGCTCTTTCTGAAATTAATTATACATCCCCTTATATCTTCGCTTCTTTTCTTCTCCTATTCCCATGTATATGGCTTATTAATAGTCGCTTTATAGATGATCAGCACAGATTTATCCACCTACCTTTAACCTCAAAATATCTTAAGGCAGCGGTTGACATTAACCCAGTTTTAATAAATGCGTTAAAAGGTATAGGCGTTGGCATACTTATGGCAATGGTTGGATATCTGTTTTCAGTAACCCATTATCCACCTACAACCTTAAACGGACGGATGACAAGTGTGCATCTAGCCGCAACATTTGGAATCGCACTTTTTACAGGATCGTTTTTCTATTTAATTTTGTTTATTCTGAAAAAAAAGTTCCGGTTTGCCTTTTCTGTTCTTTTATCATTAAATTTTGCTTTACTATCGGGTTATGGTGCTCTTATCCAGAAAGATTATATCATAGGATGGGAGCTGCAAAAAGATTTAATGGGTCAAGTTTTGGAAAAATGTCCGGATGTCGAAGATGGAACAGTTATTTTTCTTAGCCCTGAGAATCTTCAAAATCCAAAAAATGTTATTGCCTACTCCTGGGCCTTGCCAATAATTTTTGAAAATCTTTATTATTTCCCGCCACAATGGGATAGGCCTCCAAAAATTACATTATACAACGAATTTTATGTTAACCTTGATATTGATAGTAATTCTAAATTCTATTTTGAGCCGAGATATAGATTCCTATATGAAAATGACACCATCGTGTATCTCCAGCAAAATAATATTATATTTATGGAGAAAGCGGATGGGAAGTATAGCCGAATTGATACTTTATTTGTTGTAAATAGAGATACTCTATTTGCTAAGCCTTATACAGGGGAAGATAACCTTCGTAAATTTGAGCAAAGAAGAATCCATCCTTACATTATCAATGAGCCCTGAGTTTGTTTTAAATCTATAAATTTTCAGTTAGTTAACTATATTAGACCATTTATCAAAGATATTACGGTCAATGTCAAAATTATGAACCAAATGTATCGATTGTATTGTAAAAATTGTATATTTAATAGTCGACAACAAAAAATTTTATTAACATATTGGTCAATATTTTTGGTTCTATAACGATTTGTATGGGAAATTTAGAAATTAGTTACTTTGCCTCCAAAAACACTGATGAATTCGAAAGAGATATTTAGTTTAGCCCTCAACCTTCAGCCACCATGGTTTATCAAAGACATTACACTTGAAAAGGGTGATTCGAAATTATTTGGTCGGTTAACTATAGAAATAGATTTTGAAAAGGGGGCAAGATTTCCTATGGCAGATGGGCAGTTTTATCCTGCATATGACACAGAAACAAGAACCTGGCAGCATCTTAATTTTTTTGAGCATGAATGCCATA
>PWNY01000018.1 GCA_003557805.1 Bacteroidales bacterium
GACTCACTTGAAACAGGTGGGAAAAAAAACAGGGATAAAGATATTTCCGGGGAGCAAAGGGGAAGGAGATCGTATGAGGAGAAAAAGGAGTATGAGCGGAAACTAAGACGGCTTCAGAAGAGAATTGCCGAATATGAGGCCGAAATCGACAGGCTGGAGAAAGAGGCTGCCAGGCTTGAGGATATTATGGCAAACCCCGCAGAGGGGAAAAATAAGATAGAAAGCGGCAGCCTGTTCCACGATTACCAGAAGGTAAAAGACAGCATATCCAGGCTGGAACATGAGTGGGAATCGGCCCACAATGAGCTTGATGATCTTACCGTCTGACAGGCGCGGCAAACTGCGCAGCGTAGTGAGACGGATCCAGGTCGCTGCCAGTTGCAGATCTGACCAGTTCCTTCCAGTCAAGTGAGGCCCCGTGGCAGAAAACCCTGTCCCTGAAAAACCTGCCAATAAGGGGATCACTCTCAAATGCATGGCATTTCCGGGTGTGGTCAGGAAGCAACTTTTTCATGCTTGCACCGAACTGGGAAGCCAGCAGCTCTCCAAGTAGATAGTTGTGGTAATAACAGGGGGCACTGGCAATATGTATCTTGGACGCCCAGTAAGCGACATCCATCCTGTCAGGTGCATTAAGCTTCTGGTACCTGCCTGCAAGGCTCCACCAAAGGCCGTTCAGGTCCTGGTCAGGGTTCGCGTACAGACCCTTTTCAAAACGGTACATTACCTGGGCCCAGCGAGAAAACACAAGCTGCTCTGTGGATGCAGCCTCATCTGACAGTGGGGCCAGGCTGTCTGCAACAGCACCATCTATTATCCCCATTGATCTCATCCAAAGAGGATCAGAGGCCAGGCGTCCGAAGAACATTGCCACGGCCTCTGTAACGAATATATGTGCGGGCTCCCTTAATACGAAGGGTAACCTGCTATTGTAATTTTTCTCATAAACCGCATGGCCGAACTCATGCAGCATGGTATTCATCCATTTTCGGTTGGGCCTTATGTTACACAGCACCCTGACATCACCCTCACGGTCAATATTTATACAGAATGCATGCTGATTTTTTCCGGCCCTTTCGAAAAGGTCACTGCGGCTTACAATATCATCAATGATCAGTCCGGAACCCCAGAAATAATCCGAGGTGAGCCTGACAAGGTCACTGTTACTGTAAAACCTGTCAAGGTCAATGCGGGAAATTGCAGGTGCCTCCTGGAAAAAACGATCCTGGTAATGCCATGGCCTGAGTCCTTCCGGCTTAATTCCCAGCCTTTCAGCGAGCTTGTTGTCTGTTTCTGACTTGATCCGGCTGAACCCCTCTGCCGTGACCCTGTCAATATGGTCAAATATACTGTCTACTTCCCCGGGGTCCTGCTCGCTGAGGGTCAGGCTCATATGATGGTAATCAGGATATCCCAGCAGTGCAGCGGCCTGGTTGCGCAGATCAACAAGCCTGCGAACATCCTCCTCTACCAGGTTCCCCACAAGCTTTGATGCATGCCAGGCCTCCTCCAGCCCCGGGCTGTCAGTTGATCTCTCCAGGACATCATCCACCTGGTTGTCGGTAAGCCTCTTTCCTCCAACCTCAGCCCGGAAAAGTGAAAATTTATTTGCCACCCTTGTCTCAAGACCAATGACCTCCTCCTGTATGGCCGCAGGTATCTGATGGGCCTTATAAATAAGGTAGAGCAAATTAACCTGGCGTTTCAGCAATGGGTCACTCACAGCAACTGACTCCCTGGCGGATGCCAGAAACTCAAAGTCCTTCCTGCTGGAGAGCACCGAAGTATGTTTTACCTCAAGGCTGGAATAGAGGTCATAGTACTTTTTCTTACCGCTCACGGCAGCTTTAAAGTAAGCGTCATGTTTTTGTTTTTCAAGTCTGGCTGTCCTGTTCCTGTAGCCCTCAATGAACTTTTTTACTTTATCCTCCATAAGCAGAATGTTTTATTCTTTCAGGTCAAAAAATGTTGTTAACATCTGGTTATCTGTATCTCTCTTTCAGAAACAGGAAATAGTTGCTGAAAAAGACAAAGAAAGAGAGGCCTGCCTGTGTATCAATAGTATCCTCATTGAGCATTGAAAGCATCAGAATGATAAAAAATACAAGATAGGGAGTATGACCGAACTTTTTGAGTTTTAACCCCGGGTAAACCATGGAGAAAACTATCCAGAGCATCCCGGGTATTCCAAACAATACGGCGAAAGAGAGGTACTGATTATGAGGTTTCATCCACCTCTCAAACTCCAGGCTGGATCCCAGCCTTTGCAGCCCGTAAAATGAGGCTTCCCTTATATCACCAGTACCCCATCCAAAAACCGGGTTTTTCTTTATTGCCTCCAGGGCAGCCTTCCAGAACTCAATTCGCTGGGCAAGGGTGTGCCCGCTGGGATCACCTGTAATGCGGTAACTGTTGAGTTCCCAAAGGCTCTGGTGTAAGCGCGTTATTATCCATGGCCATTTGGTATAGCGGATATTGGGCACGCCTTTCTCAATGGCTGCTATATCATCGCTGCCTAAACTGCCAAGGGCATTCGCATCCTTTCTGAGTCCCATCGAACTCATATACCGGTAAAGCACAGGCATTACCGGATCTCCTTTTTGCCCGGTACCATCAAACTCATATTCACTCCTGCTGTTCCAGGCCTCCCTAAGCTCCTGCTCCGCAATATAGGAGTATATAAGATAACCGTTCTCCCTGAGCTCTGCATCCGGCTCATGATAATACTCACTGCCTGCGGGAGAGTGTTTGACCGCTTCTCCGTAACTCTCAACCCTGGTTACATTACGCCACAACGATAAAACAAGGATAAGTGCCAAAAGAACCATCACCCCTGCAGCCGAAATACCCAAACGCCTCCATACAAGACCTGCAGCTGCTGCTTCCCTGAGTGCCACGACTGCCGCAGCGGCAGCAAAAACGACGACTCCCGAAAGGGAGTGAAGCATCAGCAGGTATATAAAGTGCCATAGTGCCAAAAGAAATAGCGTCCACCTGGCCTGGCGGTTCTCCCTGAACTCATTACCCGCAAGATAAAGCAGAAGGAATACAGAGAGGGCGACCATCAGGCTCATCCTGATATGGGAGATAAAGGGGGAGAGCTCCCGGTAACCCGAATAATCCCCCGAGAGGTATACAGAAAGGCTGAACATGGACACAACCGTTACCGACAGAGAGAATACCAGCACTATCCATTTTTTCACGCCTCCTGGTAATGGCCGTGACGAGACCACAATTACCGTAAGCAGAAGCACAGGCAGGCGTGTTTTAAGAGTACTCAGGCCATAACCGGTATTCGAGGAATAAAAGAGGGCAATTATGTGAACAAGGTAGATCGATATAAATATAAGTGCGGCACGGTTTTGGGCAACGCTGCGGAACTTCCTGCGCAGATCGCCTTCAACGATCCAGTTCAGAAACAGGATGATCTGCGATACACTCATCAGGAAGACCGATGAAGGTAAGGCCACTGCAAGCAGGCAAAGGCCCGCAATGTATGTCCACTGGTGTAATGCTTCCCTCCGGTTCATTTCCGGGCTGTTTTCTGTTTATCAGTTCACACCCGCAAGAATACCGGAATATGCGCCAGTATCGTTCAGGACCTCTATTGCCTTCTCCACATCCGGATCATAATCAAGCGAGACCACGACCCTGCCCTCGCGGTAATAATACCGTGATACTATCTCCATAAGCAGGCTGTGCTCAATCTCCTCCCTGAAGGTTATAAAATCCTGCTCTTTTTCTCTTCTGATCCTGTCCTTGAGTGTATCAAACTCCTGTTCAATGGCATTAAAATATTGCTCCCCAGAGGCGGTCTCCTTTAGCTGGTTCAGCAGGTTTTCTGTCCTGGTTGTATAAGAGAAGTCCTTCCCGGCAACGAACTCCATAAAATCGTTGTATATCTCATCAGTTATTGCAAATTCAGCTGCCGGAGCTATCTCACTGTTCTCCTTCCTGAACTTGCTTGCATAGTCAAATATGAGGAACTGACGACTCAGCGCCCTGGTAATATTACCAGGTTCCGGCCGCTGTACCGTAATGTCGGGCTCAATCCCACCCCCGTCATGAACTCTCCTTCCTCCTCTTGTGGTATGGGCGCTTTTGAGGGAGTCAGGAATTTCAGCGACACTACCGTCATCCCGCCTCTCCGCGTAATTGATCGCCTGTATGCTTCTGCCGCTCGGTATAAAATACTCCGCAACGGTAACCTTTAGCTGGGTGTTATAGCTCAGGGGCACAACGTTTTGAACAAGCCCCTTTCCAAAGGTCCTGTCACCGATTATCACACCCCGGTCAAGGTCCTGTATTGAACCTGCAACGATCTCAGATGCCGAGGCGCTTGCACGGTTTACCAGGATTGCAAGGGGGATCTCCTTATCAACAGGGTCATTAAGGGTGCGGTGGGTCGATGTCCTGTCAGGTAACCTGCCCTTTGTGCTCACTATCAGTTCATCCTTTTCAACGAAAAGATTTGTGATATTGACGGCCTCATGCAGCAGTCCTCCCCCATTGTCCCTGAGGTCTATTATAACACTCTTCACCTGGTTCTCGTTCATCAGCGCTTCAAGTGCGCTCTTTACCTCCCTGCCGGCCCTCTGTGTAAAGCCGGTAAGCTTTATATATGCGGTGGTTTCATTGACCATTCCGTAGTAGGGGATATTGTCAACCCGTACCACTTCCCTTTCAAGGCTTTTAACAATTTGTTCGACATCCCTTTCCACCATTATGCTGAGAGAGGTGCCCGGTTGCCCCTGTAAAAGGGCTCTTACCTCGTCCTCATCGCGGCCAGCGGTTGACTGGCCGTTTATCTCAAGTATGATATCCCCTGGTATGAGACCGGCCTTATATGCAGGAAAGCCCTCATAAGGCTCAACTATCATCATACGCCCGTCCCTGGGCCTTATTACCGCACCTATACCACCGTACTGGCCGGTGGTCATAAAACGTACATCCTCGATCTCTGACTCGGGTATAAAGGTGGTATATGGGTCAAGGGATGACAACATGCCGTCAATACCGGATTTCATAACCTCCGACACATTGACATCATCAACATAGTTCACAACCAGCTCCCTGAACAGGGTTGAGAATATATCCAGGTTCCTGGCGATCTCAAAGTTCCTGCTCCCCGCAGAAGTCAGAGTGATCGCCAGAGCAGAAAAAACTGCTATAATCAGGGCCGATCTTGCCCTTAATGATAGACTTCTAATTTTTTGCATCTTTTTATAGTTTTAATGCTTTTTCATGGTACCGGGTCATAACCGCTGCCACCCCAGGGATGACAGGATGCAATGCGCTTAAGGCTCAACCAACCCCCCCTTAAAGGGCCGTGTTTCTTAACTGCCTCTATCCCGTATTGTGAGCACGTCGGGGTATAACGGCATGATGCAGGCAGATAGGGAGAAATAGCCCCCTGGTAGAAACGTATCAGGCCTATCATCACCATGGCCGAAAACCTTCTTATCGCTCCCGGTATTGAGTTCATAACTATTTTATCAATTGCTGCCCTTGCACTCTCGATCCTTTTCTAAAATCAACATAAGCCTGTTAAGCACCTCCTTAATGCTGTTCTCCGTTTCAAGGTAGCCGGGTTCCCTCTTCCCAACATAAATTAGGGCAAGCATGCAATATACCCCCTTGTCTTTTAAAAACGCGTAAAAGGGTGTTTTGTTTTTTCTGTAAGCCTCTTTAATAAGTCGTTTTATCCGGTTCCTGCCGCTGGCCTTCCGGAAGTTATGCCTTGACACACTTACAAGGCATTTTGCAGGATACTGGAAACGAGCGGACCGGGGAAGAGGCATTTTGTCACTGCCCAGCTCACTTAGCTCTTCTTCTGTAAAGCTCATATACCTTACCCTGAAAGGGTAGATAAACTCCTGCTTGCCCCGGGTGAAAAGCAGCTTACGCAGGCGAAAACCTGACAGTCTCTCGTTTTTTCTGAAGGTGAACATACAGCCTGAGAAATCATGTGATATCCGCAAACAGCCCAGCGGTCACTGTCACTTACCCTTTTTGTCAATAAACTCCTGCATGGCCATGACCATTGAAGGCGCAGTCTTTGTCGGGGCCTTTATCTGTACCTTCAAGCCGTCATTTTCAGCAGCCTTCAGGGTGGCTTTCCCAAATGTTGCTATAACGGTATCGCCCTGCTTGTAATCCGGGAAGTTGATACGGAGAGACTGTATGCCGAAAGGACTGAAGAAGACAAGCATCTGGTATTTGCCAATATCAAGGTCAGAAACATCTTCCGGCACCGACCTGTATATGGGTGCCACGGAAAACTGAATCTTGTTCTGCCTAAGCAGCTGCGGTATATCCTTTTTATGGTTTTCTGCACACGGGAAAAGGAACCTTTCATCCTTGTTCTTTTTGATAACATCCAGAAGATCCGAGAAGTGGTTCTTCCCGAAAAAGATCTTCCTCTTCCTGAACTGTACGTATTTCTGCAGGTAAAGAGCAATTGCCTCGGAGGTACAGAAGTATTTCATCTGCTCTGAGATCTGTACCCTGAGCTCCTCGCAAAGACTGAAAAAATGATCAATGGCGTTTTTTGAAGTGAAGATAATCGCAGTAAACTCAGGAATGTTAATCCTGTGCTTCCTGAACTCCCTTGCTCCTATGCTCTCAATTTTGATGAACTTCCTGAAGCATATGCCCAGATTGTATTCATCCATAAGGTCTGCATAGGGGGATTTGTCATTTTCAGGCGGTGGTTGCGAAATAAGGACATGTTTAATTTTCAAGACCCTGCTCCTCCTCTACTTTAGTTATTAAACAAATATTCAGACGCAGCTTTCAGTATCAACAGCAAAGGTGCCAACTCCACGCCACAAAGGTACAAAAATAAGTAATACATGGAAAAACCGGCTGTGTGAAAACCCAGTAATGCCCCCCTAAAAACCTTGTAAAGGTTCAGCAGGGCGAAGACCAGCCATGCTGAATAGACCAGGTAGCTGTTTGGATTGTAGGCATGGATAAAAACCAGCGGCATAAGTGCCAGCCCTGCAAACTGGTTAACCACCACTATATTCCCAAAATAGGCAGTGCTGGCAGTTCTTGTCTGAAAGACCCATGCCAAAACCCTCAAAATCAGGTTTTTTGCCGGATAAAACACAACAATCAGAAAGAAAATGATCGTATAGAACCTTGCCGGGCTGATCATTGCAATTTCAGGCAACAGCTCCGCGTACTCAATGCTTTGATAAATCAAAAGCGACAGAACCAGGATAAAGTTGAGCTTAAGAAGTATACCAGGGGTATCACCCGTAATATTTGTCTCCTTGTGCAGTATGTTAAAATGCCTTATGCTCCAGGCGGCAGTAGCAATCTGCCTGATACGCCCGGGAAAGAAATAGCGTGTAATGCTCAGCAGGGAAAGGCATATAATAAAGACCCAGGTAGTCCAGGCTCCTGCCCCGGGCTGGCTAACCTCCCTTGGTATAACGGCAAGAATATGAAAGAAGTTTATAGTGCCCGGATACATCTGTTTTTTCGCAAATTTAATTGATTTTTTTTCAAACGGTATTTGCCTATACCTGCTGTTATTTAATTAACAAATTTTGACTTTATTTCTGATGTTGATATCAAAAAAATAACACAATTCCCTTTGAGGAAACTCAAATTAATCCTATTTTTGTCCCCCCTTGATTTTCATTAATATCCATTAATACAAATAGATACACCTAATGCAGTTAATAGATTCAATTAAACAGAAGGCAAAATAACACAAAAAGACCATCGTATTGCCGGAAGGCACTGAAGAAAGAACCCTTAAGGCAGCTGACAGGATAATCTCAGAGGGGATTGCAAGAATTATCCTCCTGGGAAATAAAGACTCCATATTTTCTGCAGCCAAAGAGCATGGCCTTAACAACATAGAGGATGCTACCATTATCGACCCTGTAAGCTTTGATGAAAAAGAGCATTATGCAGACATTCTCTATGAGATACGCAAACATAAAGGCCTTACAGCAGAAGAAGCCATAAGGCTTGTAGAAGACCCACTTTACCTGGCAACCCTGCTGATCAAGAACGGTGCTGCAGACGGGGAGGTTGCCGGAGCAATGAATGCAACTGGCAACGTATTGCGCCCGGCTTTCCAGATAGTTAAAACTCTTCCCGGTATTAGCGTCGTATCAGGAGCCTTTATCATGATCATGAAAGAGGAAAAGTGGGGCGAAAACGGCATACTCGTATTTGCCGACTGTGCGGTGCATCCAGAC
>PWNY01000176.1 GCA_003557805.1 Bacteroidales bacterium
GAATCAGAGGCATTTTACCCGGTTTACACCATCACCCAGGATGATATGGATAATGGTTCGGTAACCAATATTGCAGGGGTAACAGCTACAGGTCCGGATGAAATGGTTGTAAGTGACAGTGACCAGGCAGAGGTGATCGCCGTGGGGGATGCACTGGTAGAAATCACCAAGACGGCCGATCCCGAAAGCTACTCATTTGTGGGTGAAGAGATAACATATACTATAAGAGTTGAGAACACCGGTAATGTCACACTTACAGACTTAGTTGTTACCGACCCGCTTACCGGTATGAATGAGCAGCTTACAAGCCTCGCACCTGATGATCCTCTGACATTCATTGAGACTTACACAGTAACACAGCAGGACATCGACAATTTGAGCATCACCAATACCGCACAGGTGGTTGGATATGGGCCGAACAGTGAAACTATAAGCGACCAAACCCAGGTTACCATTGAGGCTGATGCAGAGCCGGCCCTGGTGGTTGAAAAAGTCGCAGATCCTTTGACCTATAGTGTACAGGGTGATATTATATATTATGAGATAACAGTTAATAACACCGGCAATGTAACCCTGACCGATATAGTTGTAACCGACCAGCTGATCGATGTTTATAACTACACAATCGCAAGCCTTGGTCCAGAGGATGATTATACAATAGACGGACAGTATGAAGTAACCCAGGATGACCTGGTTGAAGGAAGCATAACAAATGAAGCCATAGCAACTGTAACATTCGGTGGTTCAACAATAACCGAAAGGGATGAAGTTACCGTAACGGCTGAGTTCAATGAACTTATAGCAAATGATGTGGATGCAACAGATAACCCGGTCAATGGCTATGAAGGTGGTGTTGCTGTTGAGACAGTTATATACAACGACCTTCTCAACCAGCTGCCTGTACAACTGCCGGATGTGATCATTAGCTTTGTTGGTTTTGCTGATCCTGCTGCTGCGGAATTTATTGAATTCGATGAGTCTACCGGTCAGGTAAGAGTCCTGCCTATGACACCCGGAGGTGTATACGAGCTCAGGTACAGCATATGCGAGGCGCTTAACACGGTCAACTGCGATGAGGCAAGTGTCCGGATAGCAGTTACTGCCACAGCCGACCTGGAGGTTCAAAAATCAGCCGACAGGGATGTTGCAATCGCCGGTGAAGAGATTGAATATAGCATCACAGTTACAAATCATGGTCCGAGTGAGGCAGAGAATGTAGTAGTTACCGATATTATGCCCGAAGGACTGGAAGTTACCGGTGCAACGGCTACCGAAGGAGAATGGAATCAGCCCTACTGGACAATAGATCTTCTTGAAGTGGGCCAGCAGCAGACTATAACCCTTTCAGTTATGCTCAGCCCGTCACTGCCTGACCAAAGCACTGTCAGGAACCTCGCTTCTGTAAGCAGCGATACAGAGGATCCGAACCTGGCAAACAACTCAGCTGAAGTGGAAACACCTGTTCAGACCCTGGCAGACATCGCGGTGGATAAAACAGCTGACAAAGAAGTTGCGATTGCAGGTGAAGGGCTTGAATACACAATTACAGTAACAAACTACGGCCCGAGCGATGCACAAAATGTGGTCGTTGAGGATCAGCTGCCCGACGGTGCAGAAATTGTCTCGACATCTGAGAGTGCCGGGGAATGGGTTGATCCTTACTGGACAATAGGCACCCTCAGGGCAGGAGGCAGTGAAACCCTGACCCTTGAGGTAAGTCTCAGCCCCGCACTGGAGCATGGAAGCACTATCACAAATACCGCAATCGCTGAATCCGGCACTGAAGACCCGGATAATTCCAACAACACTGCAGTGGCAGAGACACTAATACATACGCTGGCAGACCTGCGCATTGAGAAGAGGGCCGACAGGGATACGGTAATTGCAGGGGAACAGATGATCTATACTATTACAGTATTTAATGAAGGGCCAAGCAATGCACAAAACGTTGCCGTTGAGGACCAGCTGCCCGAAGGACTTAGCATAATTGAAGCAACCCCGGAATATGGAAGCTGGGATGAGCCGGTATGGCATATAGATTTGCTCGAGCCAGGACAGCAGGTTAGTATAGACATCACAGTCTCTGTAAGCCAGGCACTGCCTGATATGAGCATTATAACCAACAATGCCCTGGTTGAAAGCGATACAGATGATCCAGATACTGGCAACAACAGTGCATCAGTATCAACAACCGTAAGGAGGGTTGCCGACCTTGCAATATCGGCGGTTCATTACAGGGACACTGTGGTTGCAGGTGAGTATATGCATTATACACTGACCGCGACCAATATGGGCCCGAGCCTTGCAAGCGATGTAAGTATATGGTCAGGACTTTCAGATCATATCCTTTCAAGTGAGCTTACCCATGACAGGGGTGAAAGTTGGCAAGAGTGGAACGATCCTCATATGGTTGAACTGTTGCAACCCGGTGACACCATTGAGCTCCATATGAGGTCACTCGTTGCAAGTTCCGCACTTGACAGCATTGTCCACACTGCTACAATTGAAAGTGAGACCCATGATCCCGACCTTGAGAACAATGTTCACACCGAGGTAATATATATTGAAACCATTGCCGACCTCTCACTTAAAAAAGCAGCGAACAACACTATACCAGTTGCGGGTCTTGATTTTGACTACAGCATCACAATACATAACCTTGGACCAAGTGATGCCAGGAGTGTTGAGATACTGAGCGACTTCCCCGATGAGCTGACCCTTAACGGCAATAGCGAGCAGTTGAGCGCTAAATCGTTCAAGCAGCTTAAGTGGGATTATCCTCTTCTGAAGGCAAAAGACAGCATCCACATTGAGATATCTGCTGGCGTTCCAAGTCATATTCCAGAGAACACCGGGTTCAGGAAAGAGAGCAGGGTGCAGAGCACTACAGAAGATCCTGACCTGACCAATAACTTTGGTATTCTTGAGGTTGTAATCACCACCGAGGCTGACCTTGAGGTGAGAAAACGTGCAATTCCAGAAAGCGCAGAAGGCGGAAGTCATGTTGACTATATAATAACGCTTACAAACTACGGACCAAGCTATGCCCACTACATAACACTTGTTGATGACATACCCGAAGGGTTGTCATTTGTAAGTGCCGACAATAACGGTCACTATATAGAATATGACCACAGCATCATCTGGTCACTTGACGAGCTGGCTGACGGGGAGAGCGTTGAGTTCAGGGCCACCCTGAGGGTAGGCCGGGAGGTGCCGGGTCATACTGTTCTGACCAACCTGGCAATGGTGTCGAGCCAGACATTCGACCCCAACCACAACAATACATGGGACAGCGCTGAAATAACGGTAGAGGAAGCAATAGAACTGTTTATACCGGAAGGCTTCTCACCGGATGGCGACGGCATTAACGATTATTTCGTAATAGGAGGGTTGCTTGACCTCTACCCTGACAACAGGGGTATAAAGATATTTGACCGCTGGGGCACCCTTGTTTACGAACAATCACCATATGATAATTCATGGGATGGAACAGATATGAACAACAGGCCTCTGCCTGTTGGTACGTATTACTATATACTTGACCTCGGAAGTGGTCAGGACCCGATCAGGAGTTTTATATACCTGGCAAGATAAAGGTGCAAACAACACATTATGATCATGAAAAAAACAGTAATTATTTTCGCTATCCTCTTTTCATGCGGACTGTTTCAAAAGCTGCATGCCCAAAGGGAGGTAATGTTTGCGCATTACAAGTATAACCTGCAGGAGATCAACCCGGGTTATGTGGGGAGCAGGGCGTCAATGTCGATAATATCGCTGAACCGCTCCCACTGGACACTGGTGTTCGACAAGGCACCTGTAACCCAGAGCCTGAACGTTCACAGCCCGACCAACAATGAGAACATAGGACTTGGCATTTCATTCAGGAATGAGAGGTTCGGCCCTGAAAAGACAACCTCATTCTTCGCTGACTTCTCATACAGGGTGCAGGCAACCCATCAGGGCACCCTCTCTTTCGGGATCAAAGCAGGTATGGGGCTTTATGACGTTCCGCTTACAGAGCTGATAATTGATGACCCCAGGGATCCCCATTTTGCATCCGACTACCGCAGCCACTGGCTTCCCAATTTCGGTTTCGGGATGTATTACCGGGAAGAGAACCTGTATATCGGTGTTTCAATACCGAAGTTCCTGGAGGTTAACTATTTTGACAACTCCCTCACCGGGGGTGCAAGAACCATACTTCAGGAAAGGAACTACTACCTCACAGCTGGGGCTGCTTTTGAGATAAACCCCGATATGGTTATAGTTCCCACAACCTATATGAGGTACCAGAGAGATGCAAAGGGAAACGGAGGCCCTGTGATCGAAGCTGACCTGTCGGCGAACATCATCCTGTTCGACAGGTTCTCTGCAGGTGCTATGGTAAGGCTGCAGGATGCATTTGGCCTGATGCTGGGGTTGAGGGTGAGTGACAACTGGACCCTGAATTACTCATTCGACTGGTCAATACTCAACAGGGTGCCAAGTTTTAATTTCGGCAGCCATGAACTTGTGCTAAGGTATGATCTTAACTTTTTGTACACACACCGGCCTAATGTACCGATGTATTTCTAAAACATAAACCTGGCCGGTATACAATTACATCCTTTCGGGAACATCGATACCCAGTAGGGCCATGGCATTACGGATGGTGACAGCAGTCAACCGGGACAGGCAAAGGCGCATATCGCTTATCCTTGTATCTGGCTCATTCAATATTGAGCAGTCATGGTAAAACTGGTTGAACTCACGAGCCAGTTCATAAACATAGTTCGCAATCCTGGCCGGGCTGAGTTCACTGGCAGCCTCACGGAGGGTTTCAGGGAAATCATACAATGACTTTAGAAGCTGTTTCTCCTTTTCGTTCAGGGTTACATCCTTTAGTACTCCGGGAGCATTATCCAGCCTATCGCTTCCGGCCTTCCTCAACACGGAGCAGATACGGGCATAGGTGTATTGGATAAAGGGTCCGGTATTCCCGTTGAAGTCAACCGACTCCTCGGGGTTGAAGAGCATGTTCTTTTTGGGATCTACCTTTAAAATGAAGTACTTCAGTGCACCAAGGCCTATGGTATGGTAGAGCCACTTTTTTTCTTCGTTGTCAAAACCGCTTGTTTTGCCGAGCTCCCCGGTGATCCTCTCAGCCGTTGTGACCATCTCGTCCATAAGATCATCCGCGTCCACAACAGTACCCTCCCTTGACTTCATCTTGCCGTCGGGTAGTTCCACCATGCCATAGCTTAGATGGTAAATTGCATCCGCATAGGGTTTGCCAAGTTTTTTCAGGACCCTGCGAAGCACGTTGAAATGGTGGTTCTGCTCATTTCCGACCACATATACCATCTTTTCCGGCTCAAAGTCATCATACCTGAGCTGGGCCGTGCCTATATCCTGTGTCATGTATACCGATGTTCCATCAGATCTGAGCAGCAGCTTGTCATCGAGCTTGTAGGCGCTTAGGTCAACCCATACTGAGTTGTCCTCCTTTTTGAACATGACCCTCTTTTCAAGGCCTTCAAGGACTATATCCCTGCCAAGAAGGTATGTGTCGGATTCATAATAGATTTTATCAAAATCGACTCCAAGCCGTTTATATGTTGCATCAAAGCCCTCATAAACCCAGGAGTTCATCATCTTCCATATCCTGGTCACCTCCCCGTCACGGGCCTCCCACTTCCTCAGCAGGTCCTGTGCCTCAAGCATCAGGGGGGCCTTTTTCCTGGCCTCATCCTCCCCTGCTCCTTCACTCTCCATGATAGCTGCTACCTGACGGCGAAGCTCACTCTCAAACCTCACATAGTAATCACCTACAAGTTTATCCCCTTTCTTGCCGCTGCTTTCGGGAGTCTCTCCGTTGCCGTATTTAATCCAGGCAAGCATCGACTTGCAAATATGTATACCCCTGTCATTGACAAGGTTTACCTTTTTCACACTCTTTCCGCTGGCCTCAAGAAGCCGGGATACTGAATACCCAAGAAGGTTGTTGCGTATATGGCCAAGGTGAAGCGGTTTGTTCGTATTGGGGGATGAATACTCCACAACCACCGGTGCACTGTTGGGTTTAGCAGGCATATAGCCGAACTTGTCATCTTTTAGATTCTCTTCTAAAAACCCGAGCCAGTATCGCTCCGTAAGGCTCAGGTTTAGAAAACCCTTAACGGCATTGAACTCCTCGACCTCTTCCACCTCTTCCACCAATGCCCTGCCGATAGTTTCAGCAACCTCTTCAGGGGAACGCTTCAACAGCTTTACAATAGGGAACACCACAATGGTAAGGTCCCCCCTGAAATCCTTCCTTGTCTTCTGTATCACGATTTTTCCAGCTTCAGGCTCAACACCTGTCAGCCTCTTTATAATCCCTGATACAGCTGAAATTATCTTTTCCTCTATCTTCATTTTAAAAATATTATAAGGGGCAAATATAGATATAAATGGCAAAGAGATTACCGGATGGCAAAGAGATTTACAAGGATGCCTATTCTTCCGCTTAAAATAATCTGGCCGGTTTAAAAGAACAGCATCACCGCGATCCCGAAGTAGATAAGCAGCCCTGTAATATCCACCAGGGTGGTAATCGCGGGACTGGCAGCAACAGCCGGGTCCCCGCCAAGACGCTTAACCAGAAGCGGGAGCCCTGCACCGATAAGGGTGGCGGATATAACCTGAAGGCTCAATGCCAGGGATATCCCGAACGCAAGATAAAACAGACTGTACTGTTCAGGTATATCAGTTTCCCACGAGAGGAAAAGAATCTTTGCGAATGCAATAAATCCGAGAACTACAGAGAGCATAAGGGCTATCCTTGCCTCTTTTAAAAGTATCATCAGCCAGTTCCTGAGGCTTACCTGGCCAAGTGCAAGTGCACGTATTACCACAGTGGCAGCCTGGGAACCGACGTTACCACCCGAGTCGGCAACCATAGGCATATAAAGGGCAAGTATGATAAGGGCCGACATGGCCTCCTCATACTTATGTATTATCATCCCCGAAAGCACACCGATTACCGCCAGGGAGGCAACCCATGTAATACGTTTACGAAAATGCAAAACCACACCGGTTTCAGGATAGTCGAGGCTTTCATCATCAGGTACAATACCCATGAACTTCTCCATATCCTCGGTCTGTTCCGCCTGTATTACCTCAAGTGCATCATCGTGCCTTACGATACCTGCAAGCTGGCCATACTTATTTTTTACCGGTATTGCAACCAGGTCATATTTTTCTATCTTGGCGGCAACAGTCTCCCTGTCATCATACACCTCGGCCCAGGCAAAATCCTTGTACACTATATCCCAGATCGAAGTATCCGGCTCGGCCATTATAAGATCCTTCAGGGTAGTAAAACCGTGAAGCTTCATGTCATTGTCTACAACATAGACATAATATATCATTTTCTTTGAAGGGGCGTCGCTGCGAACTTTCTCTATTGCCTGGGCAGCAGTCATGTCACCGATAATAGTTGCGAAATCGGTACTCATGATACCTCCGGCAGTCTCGGGGTCATATGAACTAAGGCGTATGACGTTCTCCCTGGTCTTTTTATCAAGGTAGGGCAGCAACTTCAGCTGGTCTTCCCTGTCAAGCTCCTGGTAAAAGTCAGCCCTTAAGTCGGATGCCATATGTATGAAAATACCTGCAAACTTCTTTGGCCCAAGCACCTCAAAAAGCTCAAGCTGCATTTCCGCATCAAAATCGGAAACAATATATCCCTGCTCCTCGGGTGAGAAATAACCCAGGATCTCTATTACGTCAGGTTTCTCAAGTTCCCTGAGAACTTCCACTACCTCTACAACAGGCATCTTTTTGAGAATGGTGACCAGCGCCTCCCACTCCCGGGCCTTAATAAGGCCCTCGATGACCATGTTCTTCTGATCTGTGTCAACTGTAACCATGACTCCCTCCTTTCCGAAGTTAAAGGGGCTGCCCGGGGTTTTCCAAACCGGTTATAACAAGGGGGAAAGCCAAAAAAAAACCCTTCCTGAGGAATAATGGAAGGGGGCTTATTAAAATACAGGATAACAGCTTTCAGCCAATTTATCCCGCAATCATGCCCCTTGTTGAGTTTTAGCTCTGGATGACTTATCCCCTTTTCAAGGGAAGCTGCCTTAAGCAATGCCTTAATCCGACAAAGCCTGTTCTACCCATTGGCGTCTGTAGACATTTTTGGGCAGCAGCCTGTGTTCATCCAGTAGCCTCACCTA
>PWNY01000251.1 GCA_003557805.1 Bacteroidales bacterium
GAGGTATTATACCAAGTTTCTCAAACTCAGCCTTAACAGCCATGATACAGCGGCGGCATACCATATTTTTGATGAACAGTCTCATAGGTAAAATGTTATACAGGTGTAGTCACTTTAATCCCTTAACGAACGGAACACCCTTCTAAACCATGAGCCTTCCCTTTTTTCTTCCTGCTTTTCCTGATCCGAAAAGGTCACCTCGCTGCTTTTGAACAGATCAAAAAAGCGCTCGATTCGCCTTTTTTCAACATGATCGGGGCAATCTGCCATTTTGAGTAATTCAGGATGCATTGGCTCAAACCCCCTGGGAAAATACCTCCCGGCCATATTCTGATCACCCTGTACCATTTTTAGAGTTATTCCCGCAAGGGGCAGCGCAAGAGCACTGGCACTGCCATGCCGGCCGGTGGTAAAACCAATGGCAGGGTTTGACGCCCCTACCCTGCTTACCATTACAATATCAGGTCCGAAAGCTGCAAACCATGCATCTGAATAATTCTGGGCCGTACCCGTTTTGGCTGCAAGCGGTAAACTCACACCGTATATGTTAGCCAAAGAGGAGGCTGTACCTTCAGTTACCGCTTTTTCCATCATATACCTTATCATCAGGCTTGTTTCCTCGGAAATTACCCTTTCCGGCAGTTCGGATCCATCTTTTCTATATCCTGTAAGCAGCCCGGTTCCCTGCAAACTGTTAGTGTTTCCCGTTTCAGCATCAGTTACTTCATCAAAACCGGAATGTCCCCTCCTGTGATATATCAGTTTCCCGTCAGGGTCCTTAATATATTCTACCGTATAGGGCTCTGTCCTGAAACCACCGTTTGCAAAAGCAGAGTATGCTACAGCTACTTCCATGATATTTGCTTCTACAGCACCTAATGCCAGGGATGGGACATTGCTTATCTCTGCCCTAAAACCGAGATCTTTCCACAAAGATGCAACAGGATCGTAACCTGTAAGTAAAAACAGATTAAATGCCGGTATGTTCATAGAATGGGCCAGGGCCCCGGGCAAAGACCATCTGCCCCCGTAGCTCCTGTCATAATTTACCGGACTGTAAGCCGGATAATCGGAAATTATAACTGAATCATTATCCAGGTACCTGCAGGGTTCAATACCACTTTCCAAAGCGGCAGCAAAAAGTAAGGGTTTAAAGGCAGATGCAAGTTGTCTGCGGGCCCTTATCTGGTCATAAGGGTTGCCCGAATAATCAATCCCCCCTGCATACGCTTTAACAGCACCTGAAGCAGGATCCATAGCCAGCATACCGGCATGGAGAACACCCAGGGCATGCCTTATGCTGTCGGCAATACTAAGTGAGTCTGAATATGGTCCTTCCCAGCTGAATACCCTTTGAAGACTACGTTCATCAGCCCTCTCCCTTAGGCCGGATCTTGCAATTTCCCTTTCAAGGATGCTTTCCATCGACCTTCTGCCGGATGGGGTTTGATACTGTCTGTCAAGCAGCTGCTGCATCCGTGAAAGATGCTCCCTGAAGGCCAAATTAATATTATCCTGCAGGTCAAGATCAAGTGTTGTACCGATTGTAAGGCCGTCAGTATCCAGGTTATATGTTACATTAAATTTCTTCTCATATTCAGCAAGTATCTTCCTTGCTTCGGCTTTTACCTGAACAAGAAAATAGCCGTTATTACTGCCTGGGCTGACCGAATAATCGAGCTGCAGGGGAAGTCCCGCAAGGGAATCTGCCTCCTGTTGCCCTATGTAACCTTCCCGGGCCATAAGCATTAAAACAGTATTTCTTCTTGATACAGATCTTTTGGGGTAAAGGCGGGGATTGTAGGAAGTGTTTGCCTTAAGCATGCCAACAAGTACTGCTGCCTCTTCTGTCTTAAGTTCAGCTGTACGCTTATTGAAAAAGCGGTTTGCAGCCGCCTCCACACCGAAGAGGTTTTCTCCGAATGGGACAGTATTGAGATAAAGAAGCAGGATTTCCTTTTTACTGTATGTATTTTCAATACGCCTTGCAATAATTGTCTCCCTGGCCTTGTTGGCAGGCAGTGATAATAAGCCACCGGCTGACCTGCCATAAATGTTTTTTGCAAGCTGCTGGCTGATGGTGCTGCCGCCTCCGGAACTCCTTTCGTTTAACAACACTGACCTTATTATTACCCTCAGGAAACTCCGGGTGTCAAAGCCACGGTGAGAATAAAAGCGCCTGTCTTCAGTTGCAACAAGGGCCTCTTTCAGATGAGCCGGTACCTGCTCCCAGGTAATATTTGTGCGGTTCTCCATAAAGAACCTGCCTACCAGGAGCTCCTTGTCTGACAAAACAAGTGTGGCCGAGGCATTTCTTTGCTTTCTGAGATCCTCACTTTTGGGCAGCTCGCCCCAGGCACCACTGTAAAGTGCAATTATGAAGGTAAACAGTGCAAGAAATATTGCAATCAGTACCAGAATTAATATACGTCCGGTCCTTAACGGCATTTTACCTCTGTCTTTAATCAGCAGTCCTTTATAAGGCTGCAGCTCACCTCATTTTCTGATGACCTGCCTTCCTGGTAATCGTCAAAGTTCTTAAGTGTTGTATTGGTTATCTCCTGGAGGCTTTCAGCTGTAAAAAAGCCCTGGTGGGCCGTAATCAGCACATTCGGGAATATCATCAGCTGGGCTATCTGGTCATCCCTGATAACCAGGTCAGAAAGGTCCCGGAAAAAAAGCTTCTCTTCCTGTTCGTAAACATCAATTGCAAGTGAACCAAGATGGCCGTTTTTCAGGGATTCAATTACAGAGGCCGTATCCACGAGTTTACCACGGCTGGTGTTTACCAACATAGCACCCTCCTTCATCTTTGCAAGGGACTCCCTGTTTATCAGATGGTGAGTCTCAGGAGTAAGCGGACAATGCAGGCTCAGGATGTCGCTCTTTGCAAGCACTGTATCAAAATCATAATACCTGACCCCGTCCTTGCTTACCTTCTCGTTGGGGAACTTATCATAGGCAATCACTTCTGCCCCGAACCCCTTTGCTATATTTATAAACGCCTGCCCTATCTTACCTGTACCAATAACACCGATGGTCTTGCCATGAATTGTAAATCCACTAAGCTTTTCCAGTGAAAAGTTGCCCTCCCTTACCCTGCTGTAAGCCTTGTGTATCTTTCTTGCTAGAGACATAATCAACGCCATGGCATGTTCCGCAACAGCCTCAGGGGAGTAAGCGGGTACCCGCATTACCCTTATATTGTATTTTTCCGCTGCCTTAAGATCTACATTGTTAAACCCTGCACACCTCAGCGCAACAAGCCCAACCTTCATATCCGACAATGATTTTAAAACCTCCTCATTAACCCTGTCATTTACAAAGACGCACACGCCGTCAAAACCGTTGGCAAGCTTAACAGTATTTGGTTTGAGCCTGGTCTCAAAAAACTCGAAACTGTGCTTCCCGCTGCTGTTTTCAAAAAATCTCCTGTCGTAGCTCTGGGTAGAGAAAAATGCGATTTTTGCCATATTTTTGGATCTGTTTTATTTAAACGGTTAGTATATACAATAAACATAAATCAAACAAATAAAATTGTTTATTGTTTCTGGATTGTACGATAAATAAGATAAAATGACAGGAGGTTTATCTGCTCTGCTGGCATTCCTGCCAATACTTACAATACTTGTACTGATGGTCGGTGCCAGGTTGCCCGCAACAAAGGCTATGCCCCCGGCGTTCCTGATCACCCTGGCACTCTCATTCTTCGTTTGGGAAATGCCTCTGAACTGGATCACGGCTGCTGGCATCAATGGTATTGTTATCGCCCTGGAAATTCTGCTTATTGTATTCGGGGCGTTGACACTTTTGTTCACCCTTCGCGAAAGCGGTGCCATAAAGTCAATAAATAATGGTTTTACAAGTATATTACCCGATAAGCGTGTTCAGGCAATAATAATTGCCTGGTTGTTCGGGGGTTTTATTGAAGGAGCAGCCGGGTTTGGCACGCCTGCGGCACTGGCAGCCCCTTTATTGCTTGCACTTGGGTTTCCGGCCCTTGCCGCGGTTATGGTTGCACTTGTTGCCAACAGCACAGCAGTATCATTCGGGGCTGTAGGCACACCTACCCTTATTGGACTTGGCACCTCCCTGAACCTTCCGGAGATAAATGAAAGCCTAGGGGCAAATGATTTAACATATGGGGAGTTCATCAGACAAGCAGGGGTTTGGACATCATTTCTGCACATAATACCGGGGATTCTGGTACCCCTAATAATGACTGTTATGCTTACGCGCTTTTTCGGCAGCCGAAAAAGTATAAAGGACGGCCTGAGAATCTGGCCCTATGCAATCTTTGCAGGACTTTCATTTGTAATACCCTATGTGCTGGTTGCACGCTTTCTTGGACCGGAGTTCCCAAGCATTCTGGGGGGACTTTCAGGCATGCTCATCCTTATTCCAGCTACAAGGGCGGGATTCCTTGTACCGAAAGACAAGTGGGATTTCCCTGACCGCCACCACTGGGACCAAAAATGGATGGGCACAATAGATCCGGGCAGGGAAGAGATCGCAACAAGCAGGGTCCCCCTTATAAAGGCATGGATACCCTATTCCCTGATAGCCTTTTTCCTTATCCTGACCAGGCTTGCCTATCTGCCAGTCAGCAGCTGGGTAAGGTCGGTAAGCCTGGAAATAAACAACCTTTTTACTACAAACATAAACATCGGACTGGAGCCATTATACAACCCTGGCTTCTTTCCGTTTATATTCGTGGCAATACTGAGCATCCCAATTTTTGGCATAAACAGGGTGAAGGTAAAAACTGCATGGTCTGAATCACTCCAAAGAATAAAAGCACCTGCAATTGCACTGCTTTTTGCAGTGCCCATGGTCAGGCTTATGCTTCAATCCGGCAATAATCCACTTGATCTGCCCGCGATGCCTGTTGCAATGGCAGAATATGTTGCCGGGAAAACAGGTGATCTATGGCCGCTCATCAGCCCTTTCGCAGGTGTACTCGGAACTTTTATAGCAGGCTCCAATGCCGTGTCCAACATGCTGTTCTCGCTGTTCCAGTACAGTGTTGCCGAACAGATTGGTATGTCACGCATCCTGGGTGCCGCAATTCAGAACTTCGGCGGTGCAATCGGCAATATGATAGGGGTGCATAACATAATCGCAGCCTGCGCAACAGTAGGCCTTTCCGGGGTTGAGGGCCTGCTGCTCAAAAGGAACATTATACCGGCACTTATAATGGGGCTTATCGGAGGTGTAATAATGATATTGCTCTTTAATTTACCCCTGGCGGATATCTTCTAATAAACCAATCAGCAATATTATTTTGCAGGAATAGAAAAACTGAACTCAGACCCTTTACCCTCTTCTGACTCAGCCCATATCCTTCCACCATGCATCTCCACAAACTCCCTGCAGAGCTTCAGCCCCAGCCCTGACCCTGGTTCCCCCTCTGTACCGGGCCGGCTGGTATTCTTATCAAGATCGAACAGCTGGTTTGTCAACCCCCTGCCCATACCTATGCCATTGTCCTTTACTGATACCACAACCTCACCATCCAATCTACTGGCGGTGACCTTAATAACCCCGCCTTTTGGTGTGAATTTGATGGCATTCGACAAAAGGTTCCTGAACACGATTGAGATAACTGTACTGTCAGCATTTACGCCTATATCTTCAGGGCATTCCATTTTGATCTCAATCGACTTTTCGCTTGCGGATTCTTCAAGCAGGGAAATATTCCTGCTAAAAACCTCACAAAGCATAAATTTGCTCTTTTTGAGCTTGAATTTGCCGGTCTGCAGGCTTGCCCAGGATAAAAGGTCAGTAAGCAGTTCATATGTTGTCCTTGAAGACTGTAGTATGTGCCTGGCGTATTTCCCGGAACCATCCAGGTCCTTTTGCCTGACGTTTTCAAGAAGTATTTCACTCATGCCCACTAGGCTGTTGAAGGGGTTCCTCAGGTCATGGGCAATTATTGAGAAGAACTTATCCTTTGCAGTATTTAGTTCACGGAGGTTTTGCTCACTCTCCCTCAATACCGCCTCAGCTCTCTTTCGTTTGGTAATATCACTGTATACGCCTATAACTGAAAACTCACCTTCTTCCAGTCCTAAAGGTTGACCCTGTATTGAAACATCCATCATCCT
This sequence comes from Bacteroidales bacterium, assembly GCA_003557805.1. GTDB lineage: Bacteria > Bacteroidota > Bacteroidia > Bacteroidales > UBA7960 > PUPG01. The sequence goes on from PWNY01000251.1 coordinate 6,108, forward strand.
GCCCTCCTTTGTCTGCCTGATCGTTTCAACGCTGACAGTCCTGCCCCTGGCAACATCGCATGTCAGGGAGCTTCCTTCTTTCTTTAAATGGGCCGGAACAATAAGATCATTTATGCGTTTTCCCTTAACCTCACTTAAATCGTAATTAAATAGTTCCGTAAACCCACGGTTTATCTCTATTATCCTGTCTTTACTGTCAAGCAGCACAACCCCCAGGGGAACGCTCTGGAATAGCTTTTCAAAATAGGTACGCTCCTTTTTGATTGCAAGCTCCGCGAGGTTCCTTGACTTTATATATTTGATTGCGCTATATATAAGCCATGCACCAATTGAAAAAGCAACCAAAAGTATCAGAATAACCCCGCCTACATAGGTATATCTGGCTATATTCCTTTTCTGGGCAGATTCTGCCATTCTCTGGTCTATACTGTCTCTCTCCTTAAGATTTATCTCCCCAAAAATCTTATTGATCTCCCCCAAAAGACCACTTCCGGCAACAACCTCTGCGGCGATCTCATTAAAACCTGTGCCTGCTTCACCCACAGGGCTGCCAGGCAGGGCATATTCCCGGTCTTCCTGGTAATAGTTCTCTGTCCATAAAAAAAAGAGGGAGTCTGCCACTTGAAGACTCTTTTGATATTCCGGATTACTGGAAGTAATTTCAGTTAACTGTTCGGACAGCTCTATGTATTCTGTTTTTGCCCTCTTTAGGCGATCTTTGTAGACAGGATCTGCCGCAAGAAAGATCCCTTTGTATGAAGCCTCCAGTTCATTAACGGTGCCGGTCAATTCCTGGCTGAGGCCTAATATTCTCAGGGAATGGAGGTCATGGTGAAGTTCGTCCCGCGTGCTGCGGTAGTTCTTGTACCTGATAATATCCTGAATTATCAAAAGGGATATTATCAGGCCGAAGCCAAACAGTAATCGCCTGATTATATTTACACTGCTTCGTTTCATTTTTTTAAAAAGGGGAACAAACGTAAATATAATATTTTAAATATCATCAAATTTATGATGTTTTAATATACAGGCATTTATAAACAAGGTAAATTGCAGGTTACAAAGATAGACTGTCAGGTACCGGCCTTGCAAAAAAGTGCTATTTTTGAAAAAAATTGATTTTATTCTGAGTCATTTAACAACGGGATAATCATCATGAAAATCCTTAATAAGGCACCCGATATATCTGAAGACTTTTTCAGTTTCAGCAACACATATTTCGTTGCAGAAAAATTAACAAACTTCGACCCTGCTGGCCTAAAAGGTTCTATACTTTACAAAAGACACTCTTTTAATACGCTTTTGTCATTCAACAGTATGGATTTCAAGCTGGAAGAAAGCGGCCCGAATGAATTTCCACCTGATGAATACCCAGTATCACCACAGCTGCCTTTTTTTATTGATTTTATAAGCTCCAGGACCGTGCGCATTAGGGTTTATTCAGCCCAGAAAGCTGAAAAGCCTGCTCCGGAAAGCGAAAAGAGCATAATGCTGTCAGGTGGCAGCATTCCTTCAAGTGACAAATGGAGCTATTCCCGGACAGATAAAGGACACCTTTTCAAAAGCAGTGAAGCTTCCCTGTTGCTGGAGACAGATCCCTGGAGGATATCGGTTTTTGACGCAAAAGGCAGGCTGCTTACAAGCACCAATAGCACCAGGGACAATTCTTCCACTTTCACCACAGTGATGCCGTTCGCCTGGGCCAGGCGATCCCAGGACTATTCCAGGCGTTTTGCCGCAAGCTTTAACCTGCATCCCGGGGAGAAGATATTCGGATTTGGCGAGCAATACACTGAATTCAACAAAAGAGGACAGAAGATAAATCTGTTTACAGACGATGCAAGGGGTTCGCAGAATGAAAAGAGCCACAAGCCCGTACCTTTCTTTATCAGCAGCCGGGGCTACGGCATGTTCATTCACACCTCTGCCCCGGTTACCTGCGACGTTGGCAAGTACTTTAGCGGTGTAAACTCACTGTTTTCTGGTGATGATGAACTGGACCTTTTCATATTTACAGGTAAGCCGGCTGACATACTTGATGAATACACCAGCCTGACAGGTAAGGC
>PWNY01000212.1 GCA_003557805.1 Bacteroidales bacterium
GTGATATCGAATAGACGAATGTTTCAGGTTCTTCTTCCTCTTCAACGTATATTTCCACTTTTTCAAGTGCAATTCCATAGAGGTCTTCGGTTCCGTAATGGCGGAAGGCAACATAAACTGTCTCGCCTGCATACTCTGTCAGGTCAAGTGTTTTTGGCTGCCACACCCATGGGCTGTCTTCTTCAGAGAATGTCTCCTCCCATATCATGCTGAAACTATCGGGGTCATTGTCGGTTGTGGAGATCAGCACCTCGTACCTTTCAGGCCTGAATGCCGCGCCATCGGCAATGGTTGTGATATGGAAGAGCATTTCAATTATCTCATTGTCTTCTACCTCATCCAGTTCAACGGCAGGTGAAATAAGCCAGTTGTCAGGAGTAAGGGCTGCTTCTTCTGCCGGATCCCAAGAATAAGATACCATGTAGGTTTCATAGAGGTCTTCTTCTTCGTCTTCAAAGTCACTCCAGAACCATGTGTGACCGTCACCATCGGCATCTATGTTCAGCCAGCCCTCAGGCAGCCAGTCAGCCGGGGTTTCTTCACCAATACCCAGGCCGTCGAAGTTTTCTGCATAGGGCAGTGTGTGTACAACAGGTTCTTCATCATCGTCCTCCCTTTCTTTGAGTATAAGTGAAAAGTCAGCGAACTCTACCGAGCCCTGGTTTTCTGAGTAAGTGGCAAGGAAAATGCCGACCTGCAAGGGCAGTCCGTCCAGGTCTGTACGGTCCACTGAGAGGTAATCTGTCCACTCTTCACCGTCAGAACTTTTGTATGTTGTGAAAGTATTTCCCTCACGCACAAGCTTAATATATGGGCTTTCTGCAATGGATCCTTCTCCACTCCAGTTTTCTTCAGGGGTGTTAGGTACATCACGAAGCCCATGGACTGCGCCCCATTCTGGGCGGTCAAATGCCGTAAGCGCAACAAAACGTGGCTGCTCTCCCGAGTCTTCGGTAGGCACCCGTGCCATAAGCCCAGCTGTAAGAAATCCTACTGCTTCTTCATCAAACGATGGGAACTGCCCCCACTCAATTTTAATTGAAGCTTCAAAATCTTTCTCTGCCGGTACATCAATATAAAGCAGGGCGCCGTTATCATTTCCTGCATCAAAGTAGCTGTGTGCAGCAGTAAACTTCAATACGCCATCTCCCGACAGAAGCTCGATAAGGTCTACTTCAGGATCCACATCCAGAACACCTTCATTGAGCTTGATTCCATCCCAGATAGTCCCCTCAACGCCGTCAGCAACGTAGTCGTGATCCACTGTGAAGTCGTCAGCATAAGTTTCTTCTTCAACCTCTCCGCCCACTTTTACAAGAGGGAATATTGCAAGGTCAATATCCAGGCCATGTTCAGCATCCACTTCACTGTTCCATCCATCAGAAATTGTAACCCAGTTTCCGGTATCCCACTGTTCCATTGCCAGGTCAAGTTTGCCACCATCTCCATCTTCAGATGAAACAAGACCAATTTCAGAAGGATATACATCAGAAATATCAACACCAAGCATAAAATCTGCGCTTACCTGGACAGGCTCGTCAAATTCAACATACTGCATATCACCGTATGTTTCGGGTTCCAGCACAATGACTATATCGGCAAGGTCAATGGTCTTTGTTGCCAGTACATCTCCTACAGAGCCTCCGCTAAAATCCCAAACATTGAAGTGCGCCTCACCTGTGTCTCCTTCCTTTGCTCCAAACCAGAAGTATCCGCCATGAATTTCATGTGGTTCGTCAATTTCAAATATCTGTGCTTTGGCAATATCACCCCAGGTGTTTGTGCCAACAACATAACCGTCATCTCCTGCACTGTAAAGAACAGCCCCACTGGCGCTTTCCCAGTTGCCGGGCATTAATAACTCAAGATCATCTTTTGCTGTTGTCAATTGTTCAATACCACTCACATCGATTTTTTCAATGTGCGCTGCTTCTCTTTGCGCAAAGGCAAAAGAAACTGTTAATAAAAGAAATAGGGTAAAGATTTTACTCATGATAATAAAAATTTGGTTAAACAAAAAAAAGTAATTCAGTATGGTTCTATGTGGAATATTTATACATTCCGGCCAATGAACATTATCAAATATACAAAAACTGGGGGGTGTTCTTATTCTAATTTTGGAATTTTTAACAGTTGACGTGGCTTTTCAGAAACCCCAATATGGTTAAAATGCTTTTTTTGATAAGAAAGAGGCTATTGTCCGGTTTGCTTTTCCCTGAAATACTCCTCCATAACCTGTTTGAACTCCTCCATTGTCATGTCATACTGCGGGGTAAGGCTGTGCCTGCCGGGAAAGTTCTCCATGTGCAAGGTGCTGGTCGGGAAAGCAAAACGCACACCCAGTTTTTCTGCAAGCCTGACGATCTCAATAAGGACCTCGTGACGAGCCCTAAGCTCCTCTGGCCATGTGGGTACTGCGAAAAAGATATAGAATATGATCTTTAGTGAGAAGTCTCCCATCTCGTTGAACTCCACAATATAGAAGTCCTTTCGGGTATCCGGGTGCTTATCAACAATTTTCCTGAGCCCTTCAACAAATACTTCAATAAGGTCCGGGGGTGTATCGTAGGTTATGGAAATATGCATGAAAAAGCGGCGGTATTGTCTTAGGCCGTGGTTATCTATAGTCGAATCCGCAAGCTTGCCGTTTGGTACATATGTAAGTGAATTGCGGAACGTCCTTATCCTGGTTGACCTGAAACCGACCTCTTCCACCGTACCATCCAGGTCACCGCTTGTAATCCAGTGACCAACCGAAAATGGCCGGTCAATAAATATCATCAGTGAACCGAAAAAATTCTTGAGGGTATCCTGGGCTGCGAGTGCCAGTGCCAGACCGCCTATTGAAAGGCCTGCCAGCAGTGCTGTTATGTTTATATCAAGGTTCTGGAGAATGAAAAGGCCGCCGATTATCACAACAAAGACCCTGAGAACCTTTCTGATCAGTGGTATTACATTGTTGTCAAGGCTGCTTTCACTTTTTCCCGCAAGCTTTTCCAGGTAGAGGGAGAACACATCTACGAGCTTATAAAAAACAAGTGTTGCAAAGAGCGGAAGAACTGCCCTGAAAAGGAAAGTAAAATATCTTGCCACTTCAACGGGAAGCTGAAGTACGGGAAAAACCACCATAACCACAATGAATACCACAAACAGGCTCAGGGGTTTGGCAACCGGCAGGAGGTAGGGCCTGACAAGCCTGTCATATCCCATATGTGAAGCGCCTTTGTAAAGCAGCCTGCTGAAAAGGTATGTAAGAAACTTGTGTATCAGAAAACTAATCAGTATCAGCAGCAGTATACCCAGGTGTTGCCAAAGGTATAGCCCAAGGAAGGTATACCTGCCCGCCCCAGGTATAATGTCAATGAGTATATCCGGGCCGAAAGGGAACACCTCCCTGTGAAGTCGGTCTATTTGCCTGATGCTCTCAAGGCTGTAAAGCCATCTGTTGCCTCTCTTTTCCAGGAATATCTCAGGCAGGTGGTTTGTGGGGGCGTATCTTGGTTCCCCGCTAATGCTGTCAACATAGTCAGGATCATCAGGCGCGTCGCCGATCTCGATATAGTATCCACGCCCGTCAAATACCTGCTTTAATCTTATCGCCGCATCTTCTGCTTCTTCAGGACTGAGTTCGGGATGCATAAATGCCTGGGCCGCCTTGTCCGGCTCATAACTGTCAGGCTGAAGGAAGTGCAGGTGTGTGACAATCGTATTGTGTGGGGTGCTTACATTGACGGTAACCTCTTCATTTGTCCTCCAGTCATTTCCTTGAGCATCTGCCTGGAAAGTATTTGAATCCTCAGCAAATAAGGTGTTCCCATATAGCGCAGTTATAATAAGGGTTAAAAAAAACAGCAGGTAAAATCTGTTGACTGGTTTGTCACTCATTTTGACTGGTTTTTTTGGGGAGGTTGCTATGAAAATTCAAAGAATGCAAACTATACTTTGCAAATATGCCAAAAATTATCGAATGGACATTGCAGATTATTACAAGGATATTTTTTTATCTTTGGTTTGCCTATAAATTCCGGAAAAGTGGCAAAAGCAAAGAAGTTCGGTTGGTTCAGCGGCGTATTCACCCCGTCTATTCTTTCTATCCTGGGGGTGATCATGTATTTGCGACTGCCCTGGATAGTAGGACATGGTGGGTTATGGGCCACCCTCGGCATTATACTTGTGGCCCATATCATCTCTATATGTACCGGCCTTAGTGTTGCATCAGTTGCAACCGACAAGCGGGTTGAGACAGGTGGAAGCTATTATATTATCTCCCGCAGCCTGGGACTCCCAATAGGCGGCACACTGGGGGTTGCCCTTTTTATCGGTCTCTCATTCAGCGTCAGTCTTTATTTGATAGGTTTTTCCGAAGCACTACTTTCCACTTTTGGCCTGGAGTTGAACATTAGCAATATACGCCTGACCGGTGTGATAACACTAACAATAGTAGCCGCGATCACCTTCATAAGCACTTCGCTGGCCATCAAGTCACAATACTTTATAATGGCCGCTATTATACTCTCTCTTTTGTCAGTTTTCCTGGGCAGTCATGATAACACACCCGGTTCCCCGTTGATGGATACCGCAGGAAGTGCAATTCCCTGGATAACTTTGTTTGCAATATTTTTTCCTGCAGTTACAGGCTTCCAGGCTGGAGTTTCAATGTCGGGAGACCTGAAGGACCCAAAGAAAAATATTCCTGTCGGAACCATTGTAGCAATACTCGTCGGTCTGGTCGTATATACTTCACTTGCTGTGTTTTTCGCGCATACGGTTGACAGGCAGCTTTTAACAGATGACCAGCAGGTGTTGTTTCATATTTCAAGAGTCCCGGCACTGGTTGTGGCTGGTATACTTGCTGCAACACTTTCATCAGCAATGGTAAGCATACTGGGTGCGCCCCGGATCCTGCAGGCTGTTGCAATGGACCGTATCCTGCCGGGCTTTTTTGCCCGTGGCCACGGGGCCTCAAATGAACCCCGCAATGCACTTATAATTGCTTTTCTGATAGCCATGACCGGTATCCTTATTGGTGAACTGAATGTAATTGCACGTATCGTAACAATATTCTTCATAATCATATATGGGTTTCTGAATATTACATATGCAATTGAAAGCTGGGCAGGAAGCGATTTCAGGCCAAGCTTCAGGATACCGAGAATAGTCAGTATTATAGGTGCCCTTGCCTGCATAATTGTTATGATACAGCTTGACCTTTTGGCCCTGATTGTTGCATCGGTCCTGCTGGCTGCCCTGTTTCTTTTTCTGAAAAGGAAGGAGCTTACGATCCATACCGGTGATACATGGACCGGGGTATGGTCATCCCTTGTCAAGACCGGGCTGTCAAAGCTAAGTGCCAGCAGCAAGAAGCCCCGCAACTGGAGGCCTAATGTCATGCTTTTCAGCGGGGGAGAAAAAAGCAGGCCCCACCTTATTGAGATGGGCAGGGCACTGGTTGGCAAACTGGGAGTTTTTACCAATTTTGAGCTTAGTGAGCAGCAGGGGGGTGAACTTTTATCGGGCCTGAAGGATATGGGAATGCAGGATGAGAAGACCAGACCTGGGCAAAAGGGGGTTTTTACGCGAAGACACAGCTGCAGGGATATTTACGAAGGCATAGATATTATATCAAGGGTATACGGGTTTACCGGTTTCGAACCAAACACTGTGCTTATGGGCTGGGCAAAGAACACCCGCAATCCCGGGAAGTTCTCTGCCCTCGTCTCCAGCCTGAAGCGACAGGACTATAATTGTGCATTTTTAAGCTATGACAAGGAAAATGGCTTTGGCAAGTATAAAAAGATAGACTTCTGGTGGAAAGGTTCAGGCAGGGGTTTGTCACTGGCCCTGCATTTAATGAGGTTTATAACCTCAGGCCAGCAATGGAGAACGGCTGCCATAAGGATACTTGTAATAAACTATGACAGTTCTAAGACCGGCTCAATTTACAGTTTGGTATCACAGATATTAGAAAACTACAGGATAACGGCTGATGTAAAGGTTATCGATAACGGAGTTGAACAGCTGCCCCAGGAGTCTATTATTGCATCAGAGTCCAGGCTTTCCGACCTGACAGTTCTGGAGCTTCCTCTTTTGCCCGGCAAGGAAGCCAACCCGGATTTTGACCAGGTCAACAAACTTATATCGGGCCTTAAGTCGGCCCTGCTAATTTCACCGTCGGGCTTTTTTGATTCTGTTGATGCCATAGGTGATGTTACAGAGGAAGAGGAGGTTGTTGAGGAGGAAAGTGTAAGGCCATCTGCCGATATTCTCAGGAACCTGACAGTGCCTTACCGTGAAATAATCGCCAACGAGGTCCGGAATATTGGCAGGACTGCTGCAGATCTTTTGGAAAAGTATTATGAGCAGGGCTTTGAGAGTGTTCTGAAGCTGGATTCAAAATTTTTCCCTGAGATCCGGAACTTTACGCTTAGAACACTTGACAGCCTTGAAAAAGCAACCACGGAGAAAAAAGAGGTTGAGCGCCAGAAGTTACTGCTACGTTTGCTTAATGATTTCTCTTTCCATTCACAAAGGCAGGTTCAGCTGCTTAAGGATTACCGGGTGAGCAGCATCGAGAAGCTTCTCGGGGCTGCAAACAGTGATTATCTTGACAAACTGCGCGCAATGCAGAGCATAATACCGGAAAGCCTTCGAATAAAGCTGAACCACGGTGAGTTCAGGATTAAAAAACAGGACAGGTTTGGTACCCGGTTATACAAGGTCCGCAAACTTTTGACTTCCTTTATTATGCGGAAGCCGGTCACTCACAAAATAAGGGTAACGCCTGCCGCCCGCTTTTTCCTTTATCATAAAAGGCTCAGGGGTCTTCACCGCCTGATGTCTGACTTTAGCCTGCATTCCTATTCTGAAATGGCCGAGGTCAGGAAACTGCTTAATGAACTGCATGACCTTATAGAAATGGCAAGGCTTGGGGCCGAACCTTCAAGCAGGATCAGGGAAAAGATCAAACTCGAAAGAAATCGCATGTCAGCCAGGCTGGGTGTTCTGGAAAATGAGAGCAGAAATTTCCACTATGGCTCTGGAAGGAGGTTATATGAGGAGCTTCTTGCTGACCTGCAGCAGTTTGGACATAATCTCGAAAGTACCGGTGCCAACCTCAGGAGCAGGAACTTTTCCCCTTTCTTCAGGAAAGACCCGGAGCTTATCGAGGATATTGAAAGCTTCTCTGATACCTGGTCAAAAAACCTTGGAGCTTTCATTAATAAGGCCTTGCTGGATTTTTACATGCTCTCATTAAAGAGCCGTATAAACTCAAAGATCAGGAAGTACCATTCGGACCTGATTAACATCTTGGAGGTGGAAATGACCGGAAAGATAGGAGGGTTTGAGAGATTTGCCGAGAAACTTCTGGACGCAGGTGGCTTCCTTCCTGAAAAAATTGAGCGCCTGGACCATGAATCTCTCAGCCCGGCTCCGGTTCTTTCACTATACCAGCAGCTGTATGCTGAAATTGGGGAACTGTTAAGGGATGTCCCTGAAAAGATCGAGATAAGCGGCGAACATTTTACTGAGAAAACAGAGGAGGCGGCTTTCAGGGAGGCAGAAAGCCTGATTGTGAGCCTGCGTAAAACCGTTGAATATTATATCGGTGCAGAACTAATAGACTTTTCAGCCAAAAGGGCTGGTGATACCGAGGGGCAGTTCAGGCAGCTTGTACTCTCGGTAAAGGATCTGGTACGCCTGCTGAACTTCAGCCTTGATAATGAAACAAAGAATGACTCCCTTGCTGATAGCTCCCAGGCAGAGAAACAGTCAAAAATATTATTGCGCAACTTCCTTGAGAAGCTCAGGGGTGAGAAGAACAAAATAAAGAGCCTTGAATCAGGCCTGGAAAGGGTTTTTGAACAGGGGCTCAGGCAGGCTTTTGAACCTCTTTCGTCTGCCACCATAGGCAAATCGAGCCTGGTAGTAAGAAGGATTGCGAGAGAGAGTGACCAGAAGGAGCTTTCCGGAAAGCTGCAGAGACAGCTGGACAAAACCATGGATGTTGCAAGAAGAAGCTTTGTAGACCTGCTCTACAGTAAGAGTGAGGGTAAGCTTTGGATTAGCAGCAGGGAGTCTGCAAGCTTTAAGGCAAAAATGTCAAACAGGGATCTGTTGTCTTTTGTTGAAGCTGTACACCCAGATGAAAACCTTATGAGGGA
>PWNY01000144.1 GCA_003557805.1 Bacteroidales bacterium
TATAGAAGCAACTGAAGAAAAGGGGCTCAGTGCAGAGATTGTAAAAGGTGAGGCAGCATTTTACGGGCCCAAGCTTGACTTCATGGTAAGTGATGCACTGGGAAGAAAGTGGCAGCTTGGCACCATACAGGTCGATTACAACCTACCGGAAAGGTTCGAGCTGGAGTATACAGGCAGCGACAACCAGAAACACAGGCCAGTAATGATCCACAGGGCACCTTTCGGTTCCATGGAGAGGTTTGTTGCGGTAATGATAGAGCATTGCGGGGGAAACTTCCCTCTCTGGCTCACACCCGACCAGGCTATTATATTGCCAATCAGCGAGAAGTATGAAAAATATGCGAAAAAAGTTTTAACTTTGCTGAATAATTACGAAATTCGCACGCTCATTGACTGGCGCAACGAAAAAACGGGAAAGAAGATCCGGGATGCGGAGATGCGAAAAATCCCATTTATGCTTATTGTCGGCGAAAAGGAAGAAGCCGGGGATACCGTATCCGTCAGGAAGCACGGCGAAGGTGACTTAGGCACTTTCACCATTGAAGAGTTTGTGAAATTGGTCGAGCAGGAGATTAAAAAACTAATAGTAGAATCATAATAAATAAGAATTACTAACAAAATATAGGAGGGCCTAAAAATAGCAACACCATTCAAACCCAGAGGCAGAAGGCGTTTCGTAAAAAAAGAAGATCCGCACCGTATTAACGACCGCATTACCGCCCCTGTTGTACGCGTGGTTGGTGACAATGTTGAATCAGACATCCACCCTATCAGGGATGCAATAAATATGGCCGATCAAATGGGCCTCGACCTTGTCGAAATTGCCCCGACCGCCAACCCGCCGGTATGCAAGATAATGGATTACAAGAAGTTTCTTTATGAACAAAAGAAGAAACAAAAGGAGATTAAAGCGAATGCAGCGAAAGTCGTGGTCAAGGAGATAAGGATGGGACCAAATACAGATGACCATGACTTCAATTTCAAGCTCAAGCATGCCATCAAGTTCCTGAAGGAGGGCGCGAAACTTAAAGTTTATGTATTCTTCAAGGGGAGAACGATTATTTACAAGGAGAAGGGAGAACTCATACTGCTTAAGTTCGCACAGGAGGTCGAAGAATACGGGAAGGTGGAACAAATGCCGAAAATGGAAGGTAAAAGAATGATAATGCTGGTTTCTCCAAAAAAAGTCGGTAAAAAGTAAGCAATGTCCATTAAATATATAAACCTGTAAATTGATTTTGTAATGCCAAAAATGAAGACAAAATCCGGAGCCAAAAAGCGTTTCTCAATAACGGCATCCGGACGTATTAAGCGTAAACACGCATATAAAAGCCATATTTTGACAAAAAAGTCAAAAAAGAGAAAAAGGAATCTGACCAAAACCACAACCGTGCATAAGGCAGATGAGAAAAATATCAAGGCAATGCTTGCCATGTAAATTATTATTAATATTTGTTTAAGCATGAAAAGTCTTTCCCGCTGATAGAGGAAAGCGCTTAACAAACAAAACACTTAAAAATATGCCACGTTCAGCAAATAAAGTCGCCACAAGGCGCAAGCGTAAAAAGCTGTTAAAATTAACCAAGGGATACTTTGGTGCAAGGAAGAATGTATACACGGTAGCCAAGAACACCTGGGAAAAAGGGCAGACCTATGCCTACCGTGACCGCAGGAATAAAAAACGGGAATTCAGGAAGCTCTGGATACAGAGGATCAATGCCGCAGTAAGGCAGTATGATATGAACTACTCACAGTTTATAGGTAAACTCAATGAAAAGGATATACGGATAAACCGCAAGGTACTTGCAGACCTTGCAATGAACCATCCTGATGCCTTTAAGGCAATAGTTGACAGCCTGAAGTAAATTATAAAGAATGGACATTGATACGGGGGCCGTTTTGCAGAACTGATCTGCAAGCGGCCCCCGGTTTTTTTGGTTACAGATCGTGACCCTCCTGGCTGTACTTTTCGAGCATAACGGCAAGCTCTGATATTATCATCGCTGTTGCACCCCATACATTCCTTTCACCGATCATATAGCAGGGTGTGTCCATCTGCCTTCCATCCGCCATTACCAGTGGCACATCACGAATGTTTGAAGAGGTGATGAAAGCATGCAGGGGTATCTCCAAAATCTCATCCACCTCGGTTGGATCAGGGTTAAAAACAGGTCTTTGTTCAGCCACTGCAAGAAACGGGCTTACCAGGAAATTACTCGGCGGAATGTACAGTTCAGTGAGCCGGTGCAGGACCTCTACTCTTTCGGGACTAATGCCTATCTCTTCCCTTGCTTCCCTGAGGGCGGTATACATAACCGAACTGTCACCCTCCTCAAACCTCCCCCCGGGAAAAGATATCTGGCCGCCATGGACACCCGGGTAATCCGGCCTTTGGATCATCACTACATATGTGTTCTGCCCCCGGTCCGGGTATAGCAGTATAAGCACACCGCTCTTAACCCCCTGCTTCTTCCTGCTGTTGTTAACTATATCATCTCTTCTGATCCTGGGAGCCATTCTAAGCTGGGCAGATATCCCGGGCAGAGACAGGTTTTCCTGTCTTCTAAGGTATTTTGCAAGATCGCCGAAGTTCAAATAACCGTAGTCATCCATTCTCAGGCAAGGGGTTTTTGGGATTATTCATAATTTAAATCTATTGACATCGCAATTCAATAACTGAGGGCCGCCTTATATGCCTTAAGGCACCTTTCACGTGCCTTAACGTGGTCAACAACAGGAGCCGGGTATTGATTGCTGCCATATTCCTTTACCCATTTACGTATAAAATCTTTCCGGGGGTCAAACTTCTTCTGCTGGGCTACAGGGTTAAAGATACGGAAGTAGGGAGCCGCATCACAGCCGCTACCAGCACTCCATTGCCAGCCCCCGTTATTGGATGAGAGTTCGTAATCAAACAGCTTCTGGGCAAAATATGCCTCCCCCCATCTCCAGTCGGTAAGCAGGTGCTTTGTCAGGAAGCTGGCAGTGATCATCCTCAGCCTGTTGTGCATATAGCCGGTATCGTTCAACTGTCTCATACCGGCATCGACAAAAGGGTAGCCTGTCGTTCCCGATGTCCATCTCGAAAAAACCTCTTCATCGTTTAGCCAGTTTATCCTGTCATATTCCGGCTTGAAAGAGCTTTTATTTACATATGGGAAATGCCACAGGATCATTGCATAAAACTCCCTCCATATCAACTCATTAAGAAAAACCTCATTAAGCTTTGCAGCCTCCCTGACCAATGAGCGTATACTGAGGGTGCCAAAACGCAGATGCACGCCCAGGCGGGTTGTCCCCTCAGCGGCAGGATAATCCCTGTATTTATCATACTCTTTTATCAGGGAACTATCCACAATCCGTGGCGGTGCCGGCATCCCGGATGGTTTTATCCCAAGCTCTTTCATTGAAGGGAGATGAAAGTCTTCCCCGGAATACAGCTTTTCAAATAAATTCTCTGAAGGGTAGTGCTTCAGGTGCCCGCTCTCAAGCAGTGACCTCCAGCGCCTGGCGTAAGGGGTAAAGACCCTGTATGGGGAGCCGTCATCCTTTAACACCTCATCACGCTCCATGATCAAATGGTCAAGGAAGCTGTGGAAAGACGACCCCCTTCCGGAAAGAAATGAGGCCACCTCCCTGTCGCGTTCAATGCCGTAACCTTCATGATCCTTATTACAGTATACAGCACTTATATCATATTTGCCAACCAGGTCACGAAATACATCAACAGGCGATCCCCTTTTCACCAGAAGTCCGCAGCCGGCCTTTTTCAGCTCCCTGTGTATATTTTCAAGCTGACTGTAAATAAACCCCAGCCTGTGGTCATTGGAAGGCAGTTCACTGACTATCCGGGTATCAAGAATAAAAAGCGGCAACACCACATGCCCGGAAGAAAGCGCCTTGAAAAAAGCCCTGTTATCATCAGTCCTTAAATCGCGTCTGAACCAGAATATACTGACTTTCCGGCTTGTCCCCATTTTATCTGTTTATATAACTGTTAGCGCCAAAAAAATAATCAATTTTAAAGTATAAAGGTATCAAAGAAGGATTAACTTTGTACTCCTCAAAAGCAAATTAACCGTATCTCTTTATAAAAGGTTCAAAGCACTTACTGGGATGTCTGGATTGATATACGAGGGTTATTTTGCCCTTTTCCTTATAATCAGCCTGGGTATAATTCTTGGGAGCGTTAAGTTCAGGGGGTTCTCACTCGATCTTTCGGCCGTTGTTTTTGTCGCCCTGATAATGGGTCATTACGGTATAGTGGTACCCCGGGAGTTTCAAACTATCGGCCTGGTCTTTTTTATTTTTACAGTGGGGATTCAGGCCGGGCCAGGTTTTTTCGACGCCTTCAAAAAATCCGGCAGGCAATACCTTGGGGTTTGCATCCTGCTTGTAAGCACCGCAGCCCTTTTATCTGTTGGGCTTAGCAGGTTCTTCGGTTTCGATCCCCTGCTTGGCGTCGGTATTTTCAACGGATCGCTTACTTCCACTTCAGGGCTTGCCGCCGCGATCGATATCTCAGGTTCGACCCTGCCATCAGTCGGTTATGGTGTGGTATACCCTGCCGGAGCTGTAATGGCTATACTTACCATACACCTTTTACCACTGGTTCTGGGTATCAATATGAAAAAAGAGGAGGAGAGCTATTTGCAAAAGGCCCAGGAAGACCACCCGAAGGTCAGTGCACAGAACTTCATAGTGGAGAACAAAAACCTGGAAGGAAAGACATTGCGGGAGCTTGGGATAGGAGAAATGACGCATGCAGTTATCAGCAGGATTAAGCACGGTGAAGAGGTTTATGCACCTGTTGAGAAAACCAGGCTCTACCTGGGGGATATTGTAAAGGTAGTCGGAACAGATGAGGCCCTGGAGAGAGTTGAATACATGATAGGGCCCCGGACCGAGATAAAGATGCCCCGTGCAGCAGGATATAAGGTGAACTGGGTACTTGTTACAAACAAGGACGTTATAAACAAAAGCCTTAACTCCCTAAACCTAAGGGCTTTCTATAATGCAACAATAACCCGTATACGGCGCAGCGGCATTGACATCTCCCCAAGGGGAAACAGCACCCTGAGGTTCGGGGACAAGGTGATGCTTGCGGCAGATGAAGAGAACATGCCCAAGGTAATGAAACTTCTGGGCAACAATGAAAAGCGGCTTAGTGAGACCAATTTTCTACCCATTAGCCTTGGCATAATTATCGGGGTGCTTTTCGGAAGTATTCATTTTCCCTTTTTCGGCCTGTTTGAGTTCTCCCTGGGAATTACCGGGGGTGTACTGACTACCGCTTTGGTTTTAAGCAAGATAGGCAAGACCGGCCCCATTATCTGGAATATGTCGGGTGGAGCCAATAACCTGCTAAGGAAGCTTGGCCTTTTGATGTTCCTTGCTACCGTGGGCACGCATGCAGGATCACACATAATGGAAGCTCTTGCCGAATACGGGTGGAACATACTCTGGGCCGGAATGCTGATCACGACCATTCCGATGGTTCTAACTTCTGTTATAGGCCACTACAGCCTGAAAATCAACTTTGCCACTATGCTGGGCGTGGTAGCCGGAAGTATGACCAGCACCCCGGGGCTTGCTGCAGCCGATGCTAAGACCCAATCTGATGCCGCTTCACTGGGTTATGCAACCGTTTACCCACTGGCCATTGTAATGATGATAATCTTCTCCCAGGTACTGAGCGTTATCTGACAGTCGTCTATTCCTGCTTAGCGCTTATATACAAAAGTCAGCCCTCCCGGGCTAATACTTAGAAGCTTAACCTAGTCCTGATCACTTTCAGCCTTGCTGGTAATTTTTAACACCCTCTCATGCCCGAATTCATTTGCTGCCTCCCCGGTAAGCACCTGAATGCTCTCAATCCGGTCAATGGGTACGAGTTCATCCAGTTCGCCGAAGGACTCTGCCCCAATCTCCTGCCCGTCATAAATTATAAGATAGGTACCCGCAGTCTTTTGGAAAAGTTCACGGGATTCATCAGCAGTATCGTTCAGGCGGAACCTGACCGGCAT
This sequence comes from Bacteroidales bacterium, assembly GCA_003557805.1. Lineage (GTDB taxonomy): Bacteria > Bacteroidota > Bacteroidia > Bacteroidales > UBA7960 > PUPG01. The sequence goes on from PWNY01000144.1 coordinate 6,027, forward strand.
GTTGAACTGCACCCTGACCGCTTCTCCCCTTTGTTTGCCAGGCTCCCACCGGGGCATCATCTCCACAACACGCACGGCCTCCTCATCACAGCCGCCCCCAATACCCCTTAAAACCTCCACGTTGCTTATACTGCCATCCTTCTCGACCACAAAGCTTATAAAGACAGTACCCTGAATACCTGATAGCCTTGCCTCTTCCGGGTATACCAGGTTGTTTCCAAGGAATGCCTGCCTGGCCGTTTCTCCCCCTGGAAAGCGCGGAGGCTCTTCAACAACTGTAAATATCTTGTCCTGCTGGTAATCGCTTATAAGTGCTTTCTCCTGCTCTACCTGCCCTGTAACCTCGCCAGTCTCCTGAAGGTCACATGCCTGTAAGAGGAACAGAAATAAGAAAACTGGTATTACCGCAAACATAGCAAGGGCAGCACGGCCCCGGCCGCGGCCTGTTTTTTCATTCATCATCATGATTCTTCTTTTTATGGGTGAATAGTTAAAAGGGTTGATAACTGGTATATTCAATCCTGCCATCGACATATCCAGCAGGGTGTTCTGGTATGACAGCCTGTCAAATTTGTTTTCCAGCACATAGTTGTCGGCCTGGAACTCATGCTGCATTTTTATCTCCCTTCTCAAGTACCATACAGCCGGGTTGAACCACAACAGTATTGTCAAAAACTCAAAGAAAAGCAGATCTGCAGTGTGCCATGCGCTAATATGTGCCTTTTCGTGCGTGATAACTGCGGATAACTCCTTTTGGCCGATCAAGCTCTCCGGCAGGAATACATAACCAAAAAAGGAGAATGGGGTAATACCGGTTTTAACCGGCAGTACCCTGCACCCACCAACTGTCATTCTACGGCAATAACGGATTTTCATTAAAAGGTAAACTACCCCTGCAGCCATACGCAAGAAAAGCGCAGCTGACACCCCCAGGCTTAAATAGAGTAAAACCCTCTGTGTACTTAGCGTACTGACGATATCCTGGCGGGGGGTTTCAATACCAGAGTAGGCTCCAACAACAACTTCCGGCAAAAGGAGAATTGCATTCTGGTCGTTCCCGGAATAGCCCACAACCGGGAAGGCCCCTAAAACACCTATCAGAACAGAGAAAATTGCCCCACCAGTTATAAACCACCTGTTCTGGGTGGCAGTGGCAGTTCCCCTTACCAGCATCCTTTGAATAAAGGCAATTGCTATAAGGTAAACCGAGATCCAGAGAATATATACGGTTAGTGTATCCATCTTTATGACTCTGTGTTTTTCTTGTTGCTTATCTCATCCTCGATGATCCTCTTCAACTCTTCAAGTTCCGAGGCGGTAAGCCCCTTCTCGTGCGAAAAGAATGATACCATCTGCCTAAGTGAGTTACCAAAATATTTTAGCAGTATACCCTTCATCATAACCCTGGTATATGTAGCCTTCTCAATCAGGGGATAGTATTCATGTGCCTTGCCATAGGCCCTGTGCCCGACAAAGCCCTTCTCCTCGAGTATCCTAATTATGGTCGACACGGTAGTATAGGCGGGTTTTGGCTCCCTGAACCTTTCCAGGATATCCCTGACAAAGCCAGAACCAATTTCCCACAAGATGTGCATTACCTGTTCTTCCGCCCTGGTTAGTTCTTTCATTGAATTTGTCTATTAATTAAAATTATTATTTACGCAATGTATAACTATTTTTTTAGTTTTGCAACTATTTTATTAGTTTTTTTAAAATCCATATAAACCCCAAGAACAATAAAGCCATTATTAAAAACCCCGGTTAGGCATTTAAATGAAGGTTAATTTGTGAATTTGGACTATTTTTGGGCATGCAATAAATCAACCACTACTAACAATGGCTGTAAACACAACAAGCAATCCACACAAGATCAGGGAGATAATTGACAAGTGCGACACCTGCTATGTTGGCATGTCAGATACCCGGGGTATACCGTATGTACTTCCATTTAACTTTGGGTACGAGGAGGGTTATATCTACCTTCACATGGCACCAGGGGGAAGGAAAGTTGATATACTGCGCGAAAATCCAAATGTATGCGTGGCGTTCAGCGCCGACCATGAGCTCTTTAGCCGCAACCGGGAAGTGGCCTGCAGCTACGGTATGAAATACAGGAGCGTACTTGCCGA
>PWNY01000155.1 GCA_003557805.1 Bacteroidales bacterium
ATATATTTAACAAATGATGTTATAGCTAAGAACATTGAAAATTTAATTAATTACCAAAAGGAGATAAAAAAGGAGATCGAGTCCATTAACGGGGAACTTGATGAGCTTGCCCGCACAGCCATTGGTCAAATCAAAAACTACGGATACACTGTAAAGGAGTCTGTTGATTATAAAAAGGTGGTTCATAATACCGGGCGTGAAGCTGAAGACAGGGTAATGTTATTGGAGGGCTGGGTGCCAGACGAAAAAAAGGATGAACTGATAGCTTACCTGGAGAAGAACAACTTCCTCTATGTAATGCAGAAGGCAACAGAGAAGGAGGAGGCCCCCATTTTGCTGAAGAACAAAAAGTTCGCCAGGAAATTCGAGATGCTTGGAGATCTGTATTCCCTGCCAAAGTATTCGGAGCTGGATCTTACACCCTTCTTTGCCCCTTTTTACATGCTTTTCTTTGGTTTTTGCCTGGGAGATGCAGGTTATGGTATCCTTATGGGTATTACCGCCCTGTTAATGAAAAAGAGGGTGAAAAAGGAACTTAAACAGATAATGGGGCTTATCTTCTACCTTGGTGTGTCAACCTTCCTGTTCGGTATTATTTCAGGGGTGTTTTTCGGTATCCCCCTTTACGAGACCAGCCTTCCTGTATACAGGGAACTGGCCTCCAGCTTTGAGCAGCAGGGCACTGATATAAATATGCTGCTGTTCTACCTTTCACTTATACTGGGTGGTATTCAGATACTGTTCGGGCTGGTGCTCAAGGCGATCAATGAGACCAAGCAGTTCGGCTGGAAACACGCTGTAGGTACTGCCGGCTGGATACTGTTGCTTACCGGAGGTGTCGCCCTTTACGGTATAAGTGAACTAACCGGGATCCCTTTTGCCGACCTCAACCCTGCACTCTACATTCTGCTGGGTGTAAGTGGCGTTATGATACTGCTGCTTAACAACCTTAACCGCAGTATCCTGATGAATTTCGGACTTGGCCTTTGGAATACATACAATATGGTAACAGGGATCCTGGGAGATCTGCTGTCATATATCAGGCTTTTTGCCCTTGGAATTTCAAGCGCAATACTTGGGTTTGTTTTCAACAGCCTGGCGGTTTCCATGAGTGGAAGCATACCAGTGGTCAATATTATAATCATGACCGTTATCCTGATAATTGGTCACGGTATCAACCTCTTCATGTCGGGGCTGGGTGCATTTGTACACCCGATGCGTCTGACTTTTGTTGAGTTTTACAAGAATGCCGGTTTTACCGGCGGTGGCAAACAGTATAATCCATTTAAAAAATTCTCATAACGTTTAACTTTAAATCAATTTGAAATTATGGAACCAATTATTTTAGCTTACATAGGTATCGGACTAATGGTGGGACTTGCCGGTATTGGCAGTGCCTTTGGAGTATCTATGGGTGGAAATGCCTCAATCGGAGCACTGAAGAAAAACGACGAGGCTTTTGGTAATTACATGGTACTGAGCGCACTTCCAGGAACTCAGGGCCTCTATGGCTTTATGGGTTACTTCATCCTGTCAGGTTATCTTACAGCCGGCATGAGCTGGGCAACAGCAGCAGCGATTTTCGGTGCAGGCCTTGCACTTGGATTTGTCGGGCTGTTATCAGGTATCCGCCAGGGGCAGGTATGCGCCAACGGTATTGCTGCAATTGGTTCGGGACACAACGTATTCGGCAACACACTTATCCTGGCCGTTTTCCCGGAACTTTATGCAATTGTTGCATTCGCGGCTACCTTCCTTATTGCAGGTACACTTCCATTGTAAGCTTAAGATATATTTCAAGGCAAAGGGGCCTGGTGTTGCCAGATACAGCAGCAACACCCGCCCCTTTATTTTTTCCGCGTTTTGCCTGAAAGCAGCTGGTTGTCATATACTGAGTGAACCAGCAGCATCATGCCCATAAGATATACTGCATCCTCAACAGGTATTGTGATAAGCCTGATACCAAGGTTCTCCGTATCATCGTAACCGACAACAGGGCTCTGCGTAAAAGCCCCGGTAAGTGCACCGTTTACAAGTATGAATGGTACCAATATGATAATATAGGTGATAAAAAAATGCGAGAGCCATCTTTTGTGTGAACCCATAAATGTTTGTAACAGCAGCATCAGCGAAGTAAAGACCATAACCGTGAGGGTGTATAGCCTGTCTGTGTTCATAATTCCGGTAAGCAGGAAAACTGCCGAAAGGCTTATTGCTACAGTCAGTGATATTCCGGGGTTTCTTAATCCGGGAAAGAAATATCTTATTACTTCGTATGAAAAGACCACACAATAGGGTATTACCAAAAAGAAGAGCCACTCCTCAAGCGGCAGTCCGGCCAGGTAGATGCCTGTCACATAGGCAGGATTGAAGTACCATATATCCTTTGCAGTGAAAATAATATCCCAGGGAATAAAAACCAGCATCATTACAGCGATCGCAGGTAGAAGGCGGGGCCACTTTAAAAAAAAGCGGATTTCACTTTCAAAGCTCCATAATAGTGGTACTGCCATGCTAACTATAAGCAGCGAAAAATAATAAAACTGATCCATGCAAAAACAACATTCCAATTACAGTATTTGTTTAGTGCCCTCTTTATATCCGGTAACATATTGAAATAAACACTAAATTTATCCATTATTACTATATGTCCGATCCTAAAAGCACTCCGTTGGGAATATTTATCGCAATTACCATAGTATCCCTCTGGGCCGGTCACCTGGGCTGGATCCTCCTTAACCTGGATGTTTCCGCTTCAAACCCATGGCTTTATCTTCACATCCTTGTGCAGGCATATTTGTATACGGGATTGTTTATAACCGCACATGATGCAATGCATGGCAACATATCCGGTTCCAGGGGTGTCAATAATTTTTTCGGTTACCTTACATCATTTCTGTTTGCAGGGATGAACTACAAAAGACTTAAAAAAAATCACAAGCTGCACCACCGTTTTCCTGCAACGGAAAAAGATCCTGACTACAATGTTCGATCCGGCAATTTCTTTATCTGGTGGGGGGTATTCATGCTAAGATACCTTACCATAACCCAGATACTGATAATGGCAATAATATATAACCTGCTGATACTGCATCCTGAGATAAGTGAAACAAGTGCTCTGCTCTTGTGGGCGCTGCCCGCAGTTCTGGGCACATTTCAGCTTTTCTGGACCGGTGTATACTGGCCCCACAAACTGCCGCATACAGCCGGTATGGGAGTACACAGGGCGCGCACACAGAACAAGAACCATCTTTGGGCTCTTATAAGCTGTTATTTTTTCGGTTACCACCGTGAACACCATAACGAACCGCGCATTGCCTGGTGGCAGCTATATAAAGCAAAAGAGCGGCAATAAGCCCGCAAAAAGCAGTATTCAATTTCTAACATAACGGTCAAGTGAGCCTTTTAAGGCATAGTGCAAGGCTGTCCCGCCAATAGGGCACTTTAATGCCGAAGTTCTTCTTTATCCTGGATTTATCAAGCACACTGTAATGTGGCCTTTTTGCACGGGTTTTGAACTCATTAGAAAGCACCGCTTCTATTTTACAGTCAATCCCGGCAAGTTCAACAGCTGCCCTTGCGAAATCATACCAGCTGCAGACTCCTTCGTTGCTGTAATTGCATATTTCACCCCTGGCTGTTTCGGGAATAAGCGGCAGGATATCCATAATTGCCCTGGCAAGGTCTGATGCGTACGTCGGGCTCCCGACCTGGTCGAATACAACCCTGAGGTCCTCTCCCCTGCTTGCCTTATTTATTATGGTTTTTAAAAAGTTTTGCCCATATGGGGAATAGAGCCACGATGTACGTATTATTACCGATCGCTTCGCATTGAAGATGACTTCCAGCTCGCCCTCCAGTTTGCTTTTACCGTATACTGACCTGGGCGAGGCACTGTGTGACTCTCCATATGGTTTGCACCCGTTGCCGTCAAAAACATAATCCGTGGAAATATGCACCATCAAACAGGATGATACAGAACAGGCCCCGGCAAGTATTCCTGCCCCCCTGGCATTCACAAGCATTGCACCCCCAATGTCATCCTCTGCCTTGTCAACAGCAGTATAACCTGCACAGTTAATAAGTATGCCGGGTTTATGTTTGTCAAAATAACCCTTTACCTGTTTTGCTGAGGTTATATCAAGCTCCTCTTTGTCGGTAAACAAAAAGGAATACTCCTTGTAATCTTTTGACAATTCACTCAGCTCAAGCCCAAGCTGACCTTTGCTGCCGGTAACAAGAACATTCATAAGCAGGATTTTTTATTGCAGGAAAAAAGGGTCTAAACAGAAAGAATATCTGCATTACTCCCCGGTGCAAACCAGGGCTAAATTAAAACAAATTTTCAATTATAGCCCAAATCTGTTAAATTTGATATAAACCAATTTAACAGAACAATATGCCGGACAGATTCATTGAGAGGGAGGTTTGGGACAGCAACCGCAAGGCTCTGATTATAAACCTTGATAATAGCATTTTTGGTTCATTTGCAGAGATAGGAGGCGGTCAGGAGGTAGCCAGATGCTTTTTTCAATCAGGGGGGGCATCGGGCACGGTAGCACGTACCATATCTGCCTATGATATGGCCTTCAGCAATTACCTATACGGTAAAAGCCCTTCCGGGCGCTATGTTTCCGAAGAAAGGCTCATGCAGATACTTGACAGGGAGTATCAGAGCCTTGTTAAGCTGCTTCATAAAGAGAGGGGCAGTAAAACAAGGTTTTTTGCATTTGCAAACACCGTGGCAACCATAAATTACAGGAAGGACAACGAAGCCCATGGCTGGCTCGGCCTCAGGTTTCAGCTTAAGCCCAACTCCAAACCAAATGAGGTGGTACTGCATGTCAGGCTGCTCGAAGACGACAGCCTTGGCCAGCAGCAGACACTTGGGGTCCTGGGGGTAAACCTGATCTACGCATGTTACTACAATTACCAGTACCCAAACAGTTTCTTAAGGTCACTGCATGATGACATAAATGAAGGGAAGATAGAGATAGATATGATAAGCATGAAGGGGCCTGACCTGGATTATGTTGACAACCGCCTTCTGGCGGTCCAGATGGTCAAAAACGGCATGACACCTGTTATACTTTTTGACCGTCACGGCAAGGTGCAGCAGCCGGCTGACATGCTTTACAGGAAGAACATACTGGTGCTCAGGGGAAGCTTCAGGCCGATCACCTACGTTGGGTTTGATATGCTTAAAACAGGGTTTTCCCTTTTCAGGGAGGAGGTAGGCTACGACAAGGATAAGAAAGATGCAACGGTGATCTGCGAGATAACACTTAATAACCTAATGCGTGAGGACCAGTTCGACGAGAGGGACTTTCTTGACAGAATAGATATACTTTCGGGTATGGGGCAGGATGTGATGATCTCCAGCTTCAGGGAGTTTTACCGGCTGGCAGAGTGGTTCCACAGGTTCAGGATCAATAAGATAAGGATGTTAATGGGTGCGCCTACATTCCGCAACGTTATCAGCACAAAATACTATAGCCACCTTGATGGCGGAATAATGGAGGCTTTTGGCAAGCTTTTCACCAAAAAACTCAAGCTGTATATTTACCCTGGGCTCCGTGAAAAAAACGGCCCGGTTCTTACCAGTGACAACATCAGGGTCGAAAAGGAAATCGAGCTATTGTACAGGCATATAAGAGAGAACAAATTTATCCTTGACGTCAGGGAATACAAAAAAGATGTACTCCCCTGGTCATCCCATATAGTGCTTGAAAAAATACAAAAAAATGAAGAGGGGTGGGAGGATATGGTACCGAAGTATGTTTCAGCGTTTATAAAAACCAAAAAGCTTTTTGACTACCAGGGTCCTGGTAACTAAGGCAAGAGGCGGCACTTAATGATAAAGGGCCGCCTCTTTTCCTGCTTAATGCAGGTCACTTAATTCAAACAACCAACAGAATTATAGCTCAAACTCATCAAAATCCATCATATCCCCTCCATTGTCATCCAGGTCGGGATCACGTTGCCTTTCCCTTCTTTCATATTCATTGATCCTGTATGTAAAACCGATGTGCAGCATACGGCTTGTCCGCCTTCTTTGGGAATCCAGTGCAAAATTATCTCCGTAATTATACATCCTGAAGTTCATTGTATTGAAAATATCACTCAGCCGCAGTGTAATTGTTCCACTGTTGTTTAGTACATTTTTCCTTACCGCAACATCTGCCATATACATATCCTTCATTTCCCCCTGTATCATTACTATAGGAGACCTGTAGTTGCCTGTCAGCTGGGCTGACCATCCACCCGGAAACGTGAAATTGTTTACCATCCTTGTCGACCAGGAGTAGCTCTCATTCTGCATTTCCATCTGTGCTGAACCTCCTTCAACCCTGCGGTAGAAATAACTCAGGGTGCCGTTTATTCTCCAGAAATCAAACATGCGGTGGTTGAATGCAAGCTCGCCGCCTAAGGATGTGCTGTTGTTCAGGTTTTCAAATGTGGTGTAGGCTATACCATCATCATCCATAGTCCTGAAACGGGTTATCATACCGTCAGTATACCTGTAGAATATTCCGGGGTTCCAGGTTGTCCTGTCCCCGTATCTTGCATAACCAAGCTCGACCGAGCTGGTGTACTGGGGGTTGAGCTGGGGATTGCCGCTCGATATGTCGTAGGGGTCATTGTAGCTGGGGAAGGGGTTTAGCTGCTGTCCGCGCGGCCTGCTTATGCGCCTGCTGTAGCTGATCTGAACCGACTGTGAATTATCAATGTTCCTTCTAAGGTGCAAACTCGGGAAAAGGCTGAAGTAATCATTTTTAAACTCTTCATCCATTGTATGCTGTGTAACACTTATATTCGCCTGCTCAAACCTCAACCCGGCCTGCAGGCTGTAATTGCCCAGGACCGAGGAGTAGATACCATAACCGGAATACCTGAGCTCATTATGTATAAAATGGTTGCTAAGACCCTCGTTATTAACCCAGGAACCACTTTCATGGTCGTAGTCAAAGAACAAAAAGTCATGATCCCTTTCACGCATAAAGAACTGCCCGCCAAATTCCAGCTTACTTTCCGCGCCAAGGGGGTGAATATAATCCGTCTGTAGCCTGATCATCTGCATTCCACCCTCCCTGTAGGTGTTTTGAAACACATCATCCGGATCACCCTTCAGTGTCATCCTGTAAAACTGTTCATTTTCCTGGGTACTGTTCATGCTTCGGGTTGAATATACCAGATCGGTGGTCCACTCCCTGAAATCCTGATCGAATTCCATTCTGTGGCTCAGATTAACCTGGTATCCGCCGTGATCTGTATAATTATAAGTTTCCCGGAAAAAATCCTCTGTTGTATGGTAGTCCCTGTCCATTGACAGATAATCAGTTTCACTGAAACTGTTCCTGTCCCTTGTATTGTATCCGAAAGAGCTTGTCAGTGTATGCCGGTCATTCAGTGAATAGTCAACCCCGATGGTAAAGTTGTGCGCATCCATCTCATTCTCAAAACCTGAAAACTGGTCAAGGTAGGTGGTATCAGACAGGAAACTGGCGCGATAGCTCTCACCCGATCCATCCATATTGAACATTCGACCTGAATAGTTGGCGAACAGATTTACATTGCCTGTATGGTAGTTCACGTTTAAAGAACCGGTGTACCTTTCCCCGGTACTGGCATTAAGAGATACCATTCCATTGTATCCCCTTTCCCTTTCCTTCTTCATCACGATATTAATTATGCCAGATGTGCCGTCAGGGTCATACCTGACCGAAGGGTTGGTGATTACCTCAACTCTTTCCACCATATCCGAAGGCAATTGCTCCAGGGCCTCTGAACCAGTTAGTCCAAGAAGGCCGGAAGGCCTTCCGTCAATAAGTATGGTTACATTATCGCTTCCACGCAGGCTTACATTGCCGTCAAAATCCACAGCCACACTTGGAATATTTTGCATAAGGTCGAGGGCAGAGCCACCAACAGCAGTCAGCTCCTGTGCAACGTTAAACACCCGGCGGTCAAGTCCCACCTCCATCAGTTCGCGGGTTGCCTCAACGGTAACCTCCGACAAAACCGAAGTATCGGGAGTGATATAGATTGTTCCGGTGTCATGAACCTCACTGCGCGGGGTGATCCTGATATCATTTACCTCTTGCCTGGGATAGCCGACATAATTGATCACCAGATAATAATTACCGGTCGAAAGATCCTCTATTACAAATCTCCCGTCCTCGTCAGATATTGCACCAGCTACCATTGCTGAATCAGCAACACTGTGAACTACTATACTCGCGTACATCAACGGGCTTTCCTGTTCTTTGTCCTTTAGTACCCCGGTAATCACACCCGATACGGATGAGCCTCTGCCCTGTTGCTGTTCAGTCCCTGTGGCAAAAACATGTCCGCCCAGAACTATCCAGAATAACAGATAAACTGAAACAGTCTTCAATAATCTCTTCAGCATAATTTTATTTATAAGTTTTTATTTCTGCCTTCTTTACCCCTTATATGTATATTGACAACAACCCGGTAAAAAGGTTTAATCACACATTTTATTAAACATCTCAATGCTGCCTGATAGAGCCAATATTTGTATCTTTGCAGATATTTCCCGAAAAGTTATGTCAGCAGAAAGATATTCTGAAGATACCATACGTACCCTGGACTGGAAGGAGCATATACGGCTCCGCCCCGGTATGTATATCGGAAAACTTGGCGACGGTGCCTCCCCTGATGATGGCATTTACGTGCTTATCAAGGAGGTCATTGACAATGCCATAGATGAGTTCATAATGGGGTTTGGAAAAACCATTGAGGTCACAATTGATCAGTCAAGGGTAACTGTAAGGGATTACGGCAGGGGGATTCCCCTGGGCAAGGTGGTAGACTGTGTATCGAAGATCAACACCGGGGCAAAATATGACTCCAAGGTCTTCAAAAAGACAGTTGGGTTGAACGGGGTAGGAACCAAGGCCGTTAATGCACTTTCGAACTCATTCAGGATCGAGTCGATCAGGGAAGGCAGGTCAAAAACTGCCGAGTTCGCCATTGGGAAACTGGTCAGGGAGTACGAAGAGACTGAAAGCCCCGGCAGGACGGGCACCATCGTGACCTTCACACCGGATGACACTATCTTCGGCCAGTTCCGCTTCATTGAAGAATATATAGAGCAGTTGCTCTGGAATTATGTCTTCCTTAACAGGGGCCTGACAATTATTTTTAACGGCAGGAAACTCCAGTCAAAGAATGGCTTGATGGACCTGTTGTCTCGCAATATCGACACTGATATATGCTACCCCATAATACACATCCAGGAAAATGAACTGGAGTTTGCATTCACACACAGCACCAGCCAGTACAGTGAGGAGTATTACTCATTTGTAAACGGCCAGCATACAACCCAGGGCGGCACGCACCAGGCTGCATTCAGGGAGTCATTGAACAAAACCATCCGTGAGTTTTACAAGAAAGACTTTGACGCCAATGACATAAAGACTTCACTGATGGTTGCCTTCAGCATAAAGGTCCAGGAGCCGGTGTTCGAGTCACAGACCAAAACCAAACTTGGTTCACAGCATATGGAGCCGGGTGGTCCCACCATACGTAACTATATCGGTGATATCTTAAAACGCAGGCTGGACAACTACCTGCACATGAACCAGGAAACAGCCGAGGCCCTTCTGAAAAAGATCCTCCAGTCGGAGAAGGACAGGAAGGACATGGCAAATATTAAAAAGCTCGCAAGAGAGAGGGTCAAAAAGGCGAGTCTACATAACAAGAAACTGAGAGACTGCAGGGTACATTACAATGACAACCACACGCAAAGGTTGGAATCAACTCTTTTCATAACAGAGGGTGATTCAGCAAGCGGGTCAATAACAAAGGCAAGGAATGTAAACACCCAGGCAGTGTTCAGCCTGAAAGGCAAGCCCCTTAACTCATATGGCCTTACAAAGAAGATAGTTTATGAGAACGAGGAGTTCAACCTGCTGCAGGCTGCACTGAACATTGAGGAAAGCCTTGAAGATCTAAGGTATAACAATGTAGTAATTGCCACGGATGCAGATGTTGACTGCATGCATATCCGCCTGTTGCTGCTTACCTTTTTTCTGCAGTTCTTCCCTGACCTGGTGCGCAACGGGCACCTGTATATTTTGCAGACGCCACTTTTCAGGGTAAGGAACAAGAACACCACCCATTACTGCTATTCAGAGGAGGAAAAGAGAAAGGCATTAAAATCACTGAGCGGGACGGCTGAAATAACCCGTTTTAAAGGTCTCGGAGAAATTTCCCCTGATGAATTCAGTCACTTCATTGGCAAGAGTATAAGGCTTGATCCTGTGATATTGAGAAAGGACATGAGCCTTACTGAAATACTTCGGTTCTACATGGGGAAAAACACCCCGGAAAGGCAGCAGTTTATCATTGAGCACCTCAGACCCGAGCTGGATATGATCTGATCACTTAAGGCTAAAGTTATCCCAGTCGGCCCATACCCTGAACTTGTCCCTGAAACTGTCCAGCTCGCATCTTGTAAGCGTCACAACCTCTGAGGTCTCCTCTTGGGGCATCAAAGAGGAGATGTTCTCTCCTTTCGGGCTAATTACTGCTGAATCCCCCAGGTAATCAATATCATTGTTATCCCTGCCTGTACGGTTAATACCGATCACATAGGCCTGGTTCTCTATAGCCCTCGCCATAAGCAGCACCCTCCAGACATGAGACCGGGCTGCAGGCCAGTTCGCGACATTTATCATACAATCGTATGCAAATCCCTCATCCTCTGACCAGGTGTTGCGGTTCCATACAGGGAACCGCAAATCATAACAAATAAGCGGCATGATCTTCCATCCCCTGTGTTCTACTATAAGCTTTTTGCTCCCTGCGGTAAATCGCTTGTGCTCACCTGCATATGTAAACAAATGCCTTTTATCGTAGTAGCTGTAATTACCATCTGGGGGCATCCAGATAAGGCGGTTGTGGAAATTGCCATCCTCCTGGATTATTATGCTCCCGGTCACAACAGAGGACCTTTCTACAGCCCTGTCAAGCATCCATTTCATACTCCTGCCCTCCATTGGTTCGGCGAGTCTGGCCGGTTCCTGTGTAAAGCCTGTTGTGAACATTTCAGGGAGTATTATTATATCGGGGTGAGGAGCTCCTTCAACCCTGGTGTTTTCGCCAACACCATTATTTAGCGGGGCCTTTGGCCAGTCTGCTTCTATCTTTTCAGAGAACATCTCAAGGTTCTTACCCGGATCTTCCCAAAAAAGATCTGACTGAAAAAGAATAATACTCAGATTTTGCATAATATTTCCGCGGCTGTTTTCAATGTTTCCTCTGATTTGGCAAAACAGAACCTGATATAGTTTCCGTTATGTCCCTTGTTGTAAAAGGATGAAACGGGAACTCCGGCTATTTTGTGTTCCTTTACCAGATATCCGGCAAAATCCATCTCCGTCTCATCACTAATGGCTTCGTAGTTCAGCAACTGAAAATATGTACCTGCAGTTGGAGTGAATGTAAACCTGGATCCTTCAATCTCCTTCAGGAAGAAGTCCCTTTTTGCCTGAAAGAAAAGTCCAAGTCCCCCGTGGCCATTGCCGTTTTTCAAGAACTCAGCTATTGCATACTGAACAGGTGTGTTTGTACAAAAGACCATGAACTGATGAGTTTTGCGAACCTCCTTCATCAGGGCAGAAGGTGCCACGATATATCCGGTCTTCCACCCGGTAGCATGAAAAGTTTTGCCAAAGGAACAGCATATAAGGCTTCTTTCTGCCAGGCCGGGATACCGGCATACACTTTCATGTCTTTTGCCATCAAATACTATATGCTCATAAACCTCATCACTGAGAATTATAATATTGGTGTTCTTAACCAGTTTCTCCAGCTGTAAAAGGTCTTCGCTGCTAAGTACACTGCCGGTAGGATTGTGGGGGCTGTTGATGATGATCATCTTGGTTCGGTTACACATAAGACGCCTTACCTCATCCCAGTCAATTTTGAACTCAGGCCCTTTCAGCCTGGAAGTTATCGGTACCCCACCATTCAGCTTAACGGCAGGCATATAGCTGTCATAAGCTGGTTCAAAAATGATAACCTCATCTTCATCACGGATAAATGCAGATATGGCTGCATAGATAGCCTGCGTGGCACCCGCGGTAACCGTTATCTCAGTATCAGGATCATATTCAGCCCCATAGAGCTCCGATGTCTTTTCAGCAATTGCCTCACGCAGGGGAAGAAGACCGGGCATTGGGGCGTATTGATTGTATCCCTCCCTCATATATTTTGCAACCAGTTCAATCAAAACAGGTGACACATCAAAATCAGGGAACCCCTGTGAAAGATTGACGGCTCCGTGCTCATTTGCCAGCTGCGACATCACGGCAAATATGGATGTTGCAGTATTCGGGAGTTTACTTGTAACTGAATCTGAAAATGATATCATTGGTTTTCTTTATTTGCTTTATAAGGTATTTATTAACGCTGCATAAGTATAAAAATTGTAATTTTGTGCCGTGCAATCAGGAGGCAAAAGTAAGCAATTTTTTGCATGGCCTGGATAAATCAAAAACCTATAAATATATGAAAACAATTGACAGTATAAGCTTTTCAGGGAAAAGGGCTTTGATCAGAGTGGATTTCAATGTACCGCTCAATGACCAGTTGCAGATAACAGATGACTCGAGGATGAGGGCGGCTGTTCCGACCATCAACAAGATACTCAAGGATGGTGGTTCAGTAATACTTATGTCACACCTGGGAAGGCCGAAGGAGGGTCCTGAAGACAGGTTCTCCCTTCGCCACCTGAAGGAGCACCTCGGAAAACTGCTTGACCGTGAGATCCTCTTTGCTGATGACTGCATCGGTGAGTCAGCACGTAAGCTTGCGGCTGAGCTCAAGCCCGGAAATGTCCTTTTACTTGAAAACTTAAGGTTCTACAAGGAAGAGACAAAAGGAGACGAGGAGTTTGCACGCAAACTCTCCGAACTGGCTGATGTTTATGTAAATGATGCTTTTGGAACTGCCCACAGGGCCCATGCATCAACTACAATAGTTGCAAAGTTTTTCCCTGCCAACAAGGTGTTCGGATACATTATGGCAAATGAATTAGCGAGCATCGACAAGGTGCTGCATGATACCCGCAAACCTTATGTGGCCATAATCGGCGGTGCAAAGGTAAGCACCAAGATAGACGTAATTGAGAACCTTTTGCAGAAGGCAGATGAGCTTATCATCGGGGGTGGTATGATGTTTACCTTTATCAAGGCCCAGGGGGGAAAGATCGGTAAATCAATGTGTGAGGATGACTACCTGGAAACTGCAAGGAAGATCCTTGCCAAAGCCAGGGAGGAAGGTGTTAAGATACACATACCCTCTGACTCGGTGGTGGCGGATGCATTTTCAAATGATGCAAATACCAAACAGATAAGCTCGGACAATATTCAGGGAGAGTGGCTCGGTTTGGACATTGGAAGCGAGAGCATAAAAAAGTTTTCTTCCATAATTGAAAATGCAAAAACCATTTTGTGGAACGGACCAATGGGTGTCTTTGAGATGCCCAGCTTTGCAGGCGGCACAAAGGCAATAGCTGAGGCAATCGTCAGCGCGACCGATAACGGGGCCTTCTCGCTTGTAGGCGGAGGTGATTCCGTTGCAGCAATTAACCAGTTTGGCCTTGAAGATAAGGTTAGCTATGTCAGTACCGGAGGTGGTGCACTTCTTGAGTACATGGAGGGCAAGATCCTGCCTGGTGTCCAGGCAATAAATGAATAGGTCAGGACCGGTCTGTTATCTTTTGTACAGTTTTATGCAGTAAATCTTCATCGACAGGTTTTGAGAGGAAGTCATCTATACCCGCCTCTTTGAACCTGTCGTTGAATTCTGCAATTGCATAGCCGGATATGGCAATTATAGGGGTCCTCTCATGACCCTTTTCTTTTTCCCTGATCCTCCTTGAGGCTTCAAAACCATCCATGCCCGGCATCTGACCATCCATTATTACAAGGTCATATTTCCCGGGGGAAAACAGTTCAAGGGCTATCTCACCATTACTGGCAACATCGGCCTCCCAGCCGAAAGATTCAGCAAGCCTTTTAAGGTAAGTCTGATTGATCATATCATCCTCTGCAATCAATATGCGGAGTTGTTTTTCTGAATGATACTCCTTGGTATCTCCCGGGGCCAAGGGTGACCCGGCCCTGTTGCATAAAGGGAAACTTGATACTACGTGGTATTCCCCCTTGTCATTAGTGGCAAAAGAGACTCTCCCGCCAAGTTTTACGACGAGATTCTTTATAATACTGTCCAGGTTATCTCTTATGACCAGCCTTTTTTCAGCCCTCCACCCAAGCTTTATCTCAAGGTATTTTCTGTTTTTCTCCCCACAAACCTGACCTACAACCAGCTTTAGCCTGCTATCTCCCTTTCGTTTTACGGCATAATCAACCAGGTTATTCAGAATCTGTTCCACCCTGAACCTGTCGGCATTGACCTCAACCGGCAAATCACCGGTGAATTCAGTTTCAAAATCCCTGCTTTCTATATACCTGTTGCTGGTATATAATGATATAACATCATTCACAAGTACCCGGGGGTTGAAATTGCTGCAATAAAGACGGGGCTCTGCACTACCCGGCCCGTTACACTCTGTTAGATGGCCGATAATTGCCTCAATTTTCCCGGAAGAGAACAATATTCCCCTGACATAATCCCGCTGCTCCCTGCTAAGGGTGGTCTTTTCAAGCATCTTTGCCATACCGGTAATTCCTCCGAGCGGGTTCCTGATCTGGTGGTTTATATTTATCAGCATACCCAGCCACTGCCACTCAGTATCATAAAGGCTGAGAGACATATTAGCTTCGTCACCCGGGAAAACCCTTTGCTTTTCATCCAGCAGCCTCGATACCGACCTGGTCAGCATACCTGCTATACCGTCAGAAAAGACCGATTCCCTTAAAAAGGCATCATGGACACCATAGCGTTTCAGGTCCCTGATATTCATTCTGTTGTCAGTGTCAAGCAACAGAATGACATCCACACTCAGTGAATTCTTTTCAAAGGCTCTTACTGCATCACCAAATGAAACACAATCCGAGCAGGTATCAATTATACATATACGCGTATCACGTTTATTTGCCTTTTCCCACTCAACCACCTCGCTTATTCGGTGAAAAGCTGTTGTTGAAAAGCCGGATCTGCCAGCTTCACACCTTAAACGGTCAATTACTGAATTATCCCCTGATAGAATAACAAGCTTATGCTTATCAGGCTCACTGTTGTTATTTTCTGCCATATCCTGGGTTATAATTTCTAAAATAATTTACAAGTAGATGTATGGTGTATCTAAAAACATGTTCTTATAAGCAATCCCCTTATACAATTATGTTAAATAATTATATATAATATATGACAACCCTGAATATTACCCGCACAATTATTTGCTCCATAAAATTTAAGGCCCCACATAGGTTTATTTTACCTGTATGCACCCATTAACTGAACCCTCCGGCTCAGCCACTCCCCGTCAGTGAGGATTTGTACTATATATATTCCCTGCCCGATACCGCCTATTGCAACATGGTGGTAGTCACTGTCAATGTTTTTTGCAGAGTATACCATATTACCGGTTATTCCATATATCCGGACCTGATCTATCGTATTAACTGATATTATAGTGAACCTCTCCCTTGCGGGGTTGGGAAATATCCTGATCTCATCAACCCCTGACGGGTCTTCCACGAACAGCGCCGTAAGTTCCATATCCTCTTCCGGCATACTGAAACTATAATATGGTGAATCGGTAAACTCATTCATGTATTTATCCAGCCACCTGTGGAACACATAACCTGAATTGGGCACGGCTTCAAGCCTCACTTCATAATCCTTTCGGTATTCCCCCTGGGTATACACCCTTCCTGCATCCGGGGGATCAACATGCAAAACAAGCCTGTACCTGGGTGTTCCGGAAAATACTGTCCTGGTGGTTATATCAGATACCCCTTCCGGGTATACTGCCTGGACACCTGCAGTGTACCTTCCTTCTGGCAGCCCTGTAAAACGGTATTTATTTGTTGTGATGTTCTCATCATAAGGATTTTCCAGGTCATCAAGGTATACATTATAAGATACAGGCTGACTCTTTTCCGGGAGCTCAAAACTGACCCCCCCGGTGTTTACGATGCTGTTCTCTTTATGAAGGTTCGCATCCCGCAGCCATGGTCCAAAATCAAAGCCATATGCCCTGACAAACAAATTATATCTGAAATCAGTGCTGTTCATGTCGGTAAATGCATGCCTGTCGTAATCAGAGGTAAAGAAATTCGTTCCGGAACGAAAATCATGATCATCTGCAGCTATATAAAATGAGCCCTCGGCACCCACCCCCACAAAGAAACCGCCGGGAGCATATACAGTTTCAGGCAATGTATACTGGCGGGGGTTGCCTGGGAGGTTGGTGACCCCCTCTTCCCAGTAGAGGACATTGTTCTTGTCGGGAAAACCATTGTCATTAAGCCCCAGGATTCTCAGGGTTACATTTTCTTCACTCTCTGAAGATGAAAACCATTCAACGCTCCTAATCCAGGCATGCCTCCGGTGTGCCCCGCCAAAAACACTGTTTGCAGCATTGTCAAAGCCTATTGCTGTCAGCGGCGCCCCTGCCCTGTCATGCCTAAACTCCCCCTCAAAACTGGGGGTTTCCCAGGAGATCTCAATATATGCGTCGGTCTGGTCAGCGAATATCCGGTCTACCCCTCTTTTTGAAACACCCAGGTAGATATTGTCAAGCATATCATCCTCAAGGCTCCAGACAATCGTATCACGGTAAACCTCATAGCCTGGATATGTGACAAGTAAACTGTACGGTAGTCCGGCCGGGATATCTTCCAAGGTAAATATTCCTCCGTTGCCTGTACTTGTGTTAAAAACCTTCCCGGAACGGGAAAAACTAACAATTGCACCTTCTATTCCATCTGCTTCATGCCCCATGGCTGCAACATATCCTGAGATAGCCTGACTGACAATTTCTTCCATTATAAACTCTCTCTCAATGGTGCTTCCCGCTTCAATCAGAAACCTTTCTTCCAGCGGATAAAATCCTTCTTTTGATATCACGATATTATGCCAGCCCTCTGGCAGGTAAGGTATTTCAAAACTACCGTCTGCAGAAGTGTAAAGCTGCAAGCCCTGTTCCTTTACCTCCACTCTGGCCCCCTTAAGAGGATTGCCTTCAATATCGAACACACTGGCCCTTAAAGTGTATACAGAGCGGGTGCGGTAAGCCGCAATTACATGCTTTGTCTCTTTTATTGTACGTGCATTGTTCCCATCTGTGAAATTACCTGTTGGTGACTCCATATGAAGAACATCCGGATTTGAAAAGTACGGCACCCTCTGGCCGGGTATTCCGTCATCATACTGTTCTGCTTCCTGGTATGCCATAACAGATACATACACCCTGTTATCAACTCCGGTCCACCTCCAGCCGGCTGACCAGTTATTGCCCGGCCAGTTATCCCACTCAGTGGGCCCTGGTGAGTCTTCCTGTTCTTTATGGTGGTGTGCCCCCATATTATGCCCCAGTTCGTGAGCATGAGTAAGTGTCCAGGAGGCCTGCTGTATCCTTGTAAGTGAAAACCCAAACCTGGGCCGGCCATCCCTGTCTGTTAGTTGCCATGCCATACCACCAGAGTCATATCTTCGCGGGAAGAGTGCAACCAGGTCGGCACTGTATGCGTCTCTTAGATCGTGGACCTCATCCATAAAGCCCTCAATTGCTGCACCATTATTACCAAATGGGTTGAAACCGGGGTATGCTGTAAGCCTCCTAAGGTCGGTCTGCGCAGAATCTCCTTCTGTATACTGTACCAAACGTGAATGTACAAGCCTGAAAGAGAGCCCAAGATCACTGTTTTCAGCAGAGATCTGTGCAAGCTCCATCGACACCGCGATACTGTTCTCAATCCCCCCCTCGTTAATACGGGCCCACTCCCTGGCAGCAGGTGTATAAACTATCATAACGTCAATAGTCGCTTTATCGCCCTTAGATTTTTCTCCGGCCCTTTTTTTCAGTTTCTCCTGCTCAGCCTTCTCTTCATCGGAAGGTGGTGGCGGGACCATCTCATGGCAGGCATTTATTTCATCCATTAATGATTTGTCCATTTCAAGCATGATATGCTCACTGCTTTCCGGAACACTTACAAGGCGGTAAATCAAATCGCCCTTGTTTAACAGAACGGTTAACAGGCTTCTTCCCCCGGTCGTTGATATGATAAAGCTACCATTAACTGGCTCGAAAACAGAGGCCCTCACGATAAATGATCCGTTAATATTGCTGTGCACGTTTTCAACCCTGGCCCTGTAGTGCACATCGGGAAACAGGTTCAGCAATACTGTGTCACCGGCCTGGGCTTTCCCAAAAAAATCTCTTGTAAAGCTTTCATTAAGTTCTGCATTTACATGCCTTAGTATTGCATTCCTGTTGGAAATGTGGGTTAAATCAATGTCACCGGTTTGTGATTTCACCTGGCCGTGAAAGGTAACCAGTGAGTCATTAATACCGGACAGATCCGATGATGACGCATTTCCAGAAAAGGCAACAGCGGCAGTAAAAAACAGGAGGCAATACCTTAGGTATAACTTAAACATGAAGTGTATTCAGTTGAGACATTTACAATAAAAATACACAAAATAAATTGCACAAAAAAGTAAACAGGCAAATGGGCATTCAGTTTAATAACAAAGGCAGAATTTATATGCCTGGTGGCACAATGTTTGATCTATATGTTGTAATTTTGCACCTGCGTTAAACATTTTGCTTAAATGTATCATTATCCCGAATTAAATACTTTATAGATGAAAACCCTGAGCCTTTTTGCTGCAATTTCCCTTCTTTTTATTATAACCTTCAACTCCTGCGACCTGCTGGATGTTGATGATGCAACCGAGCCTGATGAGGAGATCCTGGAGCGTCTGCCATATACCCAGTATCTGGTAGCATTCTGGATCGGAACCGATCAGGGCAGGTTCCCACTTCAGTGGATGCAGCAGCTTAGTGGTGTAAGGGGTACGCACCTGCAGGTTGACAGGTACAATGTTAACGATGAATTTTTGAACCCCATATGGAACCTCTATTATCATTACATTAACGACAATCTCTATCTGACAAATCAACTGGCGGAAAAGGTCAATTCACGCGCATACAGGGGTATTACCAGGATACTCAACGCCTATAGCCTTGGTATAATGATAGATTCATGGGGTGACGTTCCCCACAACACTTACCCGGTATATGAGGACCAACAGATACTCTTGTTCAGGATACTGGAATTGGTTGAACAGGGCATACAGGATCTTAACGCTTCCAGGGATCAGAATACCATGAAGCCCGGTCAGGAAGAAGACAGAATATACGGAGGCGATCTTGACAAGTGGGAAAGGGCTGCAAACCTGATAAGGCTCAGGTACCTTCTTCGCTCAGCAAACGTTTCAGGGAATTATAACAACCTTCTGGTCTATCTTGAATCCTACAATCTGATGCAGGGCAACCAGGACAATATGGTTTTTGAGTTTCCCGGCGGTGACAGGGTAAATCCCCACTATCATTTCGATATTAATACAAACAATACCAGGGCCGGAACATTTATGATCGATATGCTGAAACAGACAAACGACCCAAGGCTGGAAAAATATTTCAGGACTAGCTCACACGAATATATTGGCAGTTCTCCCGGGCAGGCACTGCTAACAGCTTCAAACATTGCAAATTCTTTCCGCCAGGAAAAGTCGCCCCTAACACTCCTTTCATATGCAGAACAGAAGTTCATTGAAGCAGAGATATATTACCGCACAGGAAATCAGGCAGCGGCTGATATGGCATATGAAGAAGCGGTAAGGGCATCCCTGCTTCAATATGATGCAGCGGATGAGGAGTGGGAGGCTGAACACGCAGTTGCCGATGGTGTAAGCCTGGAACAGATTATTAATGCAAAGTACATTGCCCTTTTCCTTAACCCCGAGGTATGGTCAGATTACCGCAGGACCGGTTACCCCAATATAGATCCATTTGGGCATGACCAGGATTCCGGGGCAGAGGTACCAAGAAGATTCCCTTACCCCGGCGATGAAAAGTTTTATAACTACGATAATGTTCCGGAAGATGTAGATATCTATACCAGGTTCTGGTGGGACACCCAGGATTAATACATAAAAACATCATTTATCCCTGATACATCTTACAGACATACCTCCCACCCTGTAATAATTTCCGGTGAATATGCCATCCTCATAATAGAGCAGTGCCTTACCGAAGATGTTCTGGTTGCTGCTTGACCAGTAATAGCCCCTGCTGCCCTGGTCATAAAGGACCCCCTTATCATCTCTTTTGCCCGCTGCAGGCAACCTAAGGGGTGAGCTGAACGCATCCCCGCCATCCTGCCAATCACCATATTCAATTGCACTTTGCCACTCGTTAATTGTGGGAACCCTCCACCCCTCAGGACAAGGATCTGCAGCAGAAATTGCCCCGCCTGCCAACACCCACCTGTTAGTCCAATCATTATTAGAATTCCAGTCAAAAGGATATGTGTATTTTACAATATAATCCCCATGGCCAGGCTGCTGTCCTGCAGGAGAAAGGACGGAGGTTATTTCGCTTGTCGGGCTTTCATGCCCGTCACTCTCCCTGCCCCACTGGTAAAGGCTTCCAAAAGAAGCAGCATCTCCGGCTGAGGAAGCTGTCCTTGCAGCGCCAAGATTGCGGTCGAGCCAGCAACGCCCGTTAAATTCCACGACACCAAAACCTGCTGGTGGAACCACCCCCTCACATGGCCCCTGAGATGTTGTTAAAAATGTCTTTTGATCTCCGTATGAAATACCGGCACCACTAATTGCATAGGCTACATAATAATACCGGGTTTCAGGTTCAAGGCCTGAAGCAGTAACGGAATACTCCCCCTGGCCGTCAATATCAGCAACTATATTCCTTCCTGCGGTCACATTGCCCTGGTCTTCGGAAATGTAAACGCCTGCCTGATAAACTAGTTCACCACCGTGGCTTACCAGTTCAAAATGGACATTAACAGAATTGGAGTGGACAGAAGTAGTCGCACCTGTATGCACTTCGGGTTGGTCATCTGCATAATAGGTCACAAAGGTAATTTCCTGGCCGTAGGATGTCCCAGTGTCATTGCTTGCGTATGAACGGATATAATACCTTGTATTCTCTTTCAGCCCGCTTATCTGGCTGACAAACCCACCATCACTTAATTCATCCTCTGTGTATTGATCATTTATTGTAGGTGATGGGGAACTGCTCCAGCAGACACCGGCTGTAACAATATGTGAACCGCCCTCCTCTGTTATAACTCCACCCGAAACAGCAGTACCTGATGTAATATCCATTACCTGCTTTGTTTCAATACCTGGAAGTCCACTGTCACCCTTGTTACATGCAACAAAGATGAACAGGCACAACAAAAACCTGAGTGCTGAAAAAACAGTTCTGCAGCTTATAAAAATTGCCATTTTACAGTTATAAACAGCCTTTATTCCTGGTAAGCCAGGGAATGCAAATTTAATCACAAAACTGAAAAGATACCTGAACAAATAGTATAATTAAAAAGGGCCGGACAAAATGCCCGGCCCCTTTTTCTTTTGAGAATAATCCCTTTTTTTATGGATTCTGGTCGCCAGAAGATATGTTGTCGTTCGCATCGATCTCTGCCTGGGGTATATACCATTCCCAGCGCGGATCACCAACAGGAACATCATGGATATTGGCAAGACCCATATTGTGTCCCTGTGCTGCTGTCCTGAGCAGAGGCGTTCCGGTGCGCTTAAGGTCAAAAAACCTAAATCCTTCGCCCCAGAGTTCTATCCTCCTGTGGAACATAACCTCTTCAATAAGAGCATCACCAGTATTTGTGGTTCCTTCAAATGCAGGATCCCTGTTACTGACAAGCGTATTGAGAGCCTCCTGTGCCACTGCATCATTACCGCTTCTTGCGGCAGCCTCGGCCTTTATAATGAACATCTCGGCCAGCCTCATTATGTGCAGGTCACCGACCATACTTCCAACCTCCTTCGACAGGAATTTCCTTTGATTGTAGGCCATGTAGAAGTCGTCATCATCAATATGCTCTTCAGGTGATACCCACCATAGCCTCCTTACATCTGTAGGTGACATTGCATCGTAGAGTTCATGGTTTAGCATGACCTGACCACCAAGCTGCGCATAAGTCATAAAACGCGCATCCATGTGGCTCTGGAATGAAGCATAGATAGCCGACTGCTCGTCGGTTATCATTACACCCCACATCCATTCTGATGCATCAGCATTGTTGAACTGCCTGTGAGGATCAGAAGAAAGTGTTGCAACATCGAACAGGTTGCCTGCGCCGACCTGGTTAATGGCATTGTCTGCAGCACTTATAGCCGTACTATAATCACGCATCGTAAGGGCAACCCTGGCCTTCAGGCCGTTTGCCACAGCTACGGTGGTATGGCTGATATGCTGCTGTGCCATCGGATCAGCAGTAGCGTTAAAATATTCAATTGCCTGGTCAAGGTCTTCCATTATGCGGCTATATACCTCGCCAACACTTGCCCTTGGATTTCCGTCCTGGGTAGGTTCAGTATATATCGGCACACCTGGATTATCTGCTCCTGCATGATATGGTTTGGCATGTTTCTGGACCACCCAGTGGTATGCCAGGGCACGGATAACAAGTGCCTGCGCCTTGACATTGGCTATCTGGCCAGCTGTAGCATCCTCAATCTCATCAGAATAAAGAAGGATGATGTTCGCGTTGTTAATGAGCTCATAGAAAAAGCCCCATCGACCGGTGTTTACACTGCCATCTGCAATACGGTGGGAAAGCCATCCGTAAGTTGCAGCATACCATCCGTAACCACGGTCCCAGCGTGCCATGTCTTCACCCATAAGATCAATATCGAGGACATTACCGAAGTAGGCCGCACCATGGTGGCCAAGGCCGTCTCCGTCAAAGTAGTACATCTTGGCATAAATACCATTGAGAGCTAACTGTGCACCGGCATATGAGTCAAACATCACATCAGCGGATAAAGCATCTGTCGGTGCCGTTTCGAGGAAATCCTTCTCGCAACTGCTCACCAGAAAGCTGAGCACCAAAAAGCTTAATAATATATTTTTGATTTTCATAATATGCAATTTATTTAAGATGATTAAAACCTTAAGTTTACACCGAATGTGATATTTCTCACCGGAACATAGGTGTGGTCAGTTACACCGGTAAACGAGTGCTGCGGGTCCATACCTTCATTCTCGTTCCAGATCGCAAGGTTCTCACCGGCTACAAACAGCCTCAAACTGCCTATGCCCAAACGGTCAGACAGGTTGCGTGGCAGCGTATAACCTACTGTAAAGTTCTTGAAGGCAATGTAGGACATATCCCTCAGGTACTGAGTTGAGGTACCAGGGTAGATGTTGCTGTTTGCATGCTCTAGTCTCGGTTTACCATCGAAAGTACCGTAATCATCACGACCGACATTCTCGACAGGAGACCTCCAGCGGTCGTCTATGTCAGAATGCATATGGTAACCAAGGCGGCCTTCATGCATTAGCCAGCTGTAGATGTTGTCATACATCTTCCCTCCTATACCATAGGTGAACATGACCGAGAAGTCAAAGTCACGGTATACGAAATTATTGGTAAATGCACCAAAGAGGTCAGGTATGGAAGTCTCTCCAATAAAGTACCTGTCTGCCTGGGTAAGATCACTGGTAGTACCCCTGCCGATAACTTCACCGTCCTCATCCTCCATGTCATAGAAGAACATTGATGCACCGGTTACAGGATCCACATGTGAGAACTCGCGGAGATAGTATTCATAGTAAGAGCGTCCGATCTCCCACCTCTTTGTTCCAACAATAGTACCTTCAAGGCGTTCAGGCATATCGGTGATCTCATTCTGCAGATGGGTAAAGTTAAAGTCAAGACTCCAGCGGAAATCCCTTCTCTGGGTAATATCAATTACACCGCGGAATTCAACACCCCTGTTCTGCATCGCACCAACATTCATGTCAATGCTTGAAACACCTGTTGAGAGAGGCAGCGGAACTGACATTAGCAGGTTGCTTGACTGCCTTATGAAGTAATCAAGTTCAACAGTGAACCTGTCGAAAACGCGGGCATCAAAACCTACGTTAAAGTTTTCGCTGGATTCCCAGACAAGGTCCCTGTTCTCATGAGATGAATAGAGGGCACCGGCAATATTGTAGTTATCCCAGCCAAGGCCGTAGAAGCTCTGCCATGCATAATATGTTGGCAGGGCGTCGTTCCCCTGTTCACCATAACTGGCCTTGAAACGAAGGTTGTCAACCCAGTCAATTCCCTGCATGAAGTCCTCCTGGGTAACCCTCCAGGAAAGACCAAGGGAGTAAAAGTTACCCCAGCGTGCTTCTTCATAGAATCGAGAAGACCCGTCGCGACGGAAACTTGCCGAAGCATAGTACCTGTTGTCATAGTCATAGCTCAAGCGAGTGAAATAGCCTTCAAGCGTATACTCATGAGCATATGAGGTAGAGCCTTCCATGGTTGTTGCAACTCCAATCTCAGTGATGCCCGGTACGGGGAAACCTGTACGGGTAGCAGAGGCAACATTGATGTTAAGGAAGTATGCCTCGTGACCAAGCAAGAAGTCAAGGTTGTGGTCACCGAAGGAACGCTGGTAATTAAGCAGCTGGTTGAATGTAACACTTAACCTCCTCTGGTGATTCCTTGTACCGCGCCCCTGAAAAGCAGCTGCATCACCGAAGTCACGGTTCTGGTATGTAGTCGTGTACCGGCTGAAATAGTCACCGCTTAGCGTGGTACGGAAGTTAAGGCCGTCAAGTATATTGAACTGTGAAAACACCCTGGCACCCAAATTTTCCTGGGTGTAGGAGCGGTCGTCAAGTTTAAGCGAACCAACAAGATTGGAGTTGGCAGCATATGGCCTGGTACCCTGTGGTCCCTGTCCTGTGCCCCAGTCCAGCTGTTTGTTACCATCATCATCCAGAATGTCGTTACCCTGCTCATCCTTGAGATAGATAGGATAGATCGGACCCATCATCCTTGAGTAGAAGAAGGGGTTCGTTGTAAATGTACCCTGTGCAAGCAGGTAGTCATATTCAGACAATGATGCGTTAATGTTCATTCCTGTCTCAAACCAGTCAACCGGCTTTGAGTTAAGGTTAACCCTGGCCGACAGCCTGTCGAATCCCGAAGTGATCGCCATACCCTCTTCGTTAAGGTAACCAAGAGAGATATAATAATCGCTAATGTCTGTACCTCCTGACACATTGAACATATATTCCTGGCGCAGTGCCGCACGGAAAAGTTCATCCTGGAAATCCTCCTGGTACATGAGCTGGGCATTGGGGTTCATGCTTATAAGCCATGGGTTGTTCTGATCTATTACGAACAGGTCTTCAATTCCCATGTTGTAAGGGTTGTAACGACCAATGGTCCCCAGAAAATCGGAATAGGCTTCTGCGTTAGCTCCTTCCAGAGACTGGCCACCAGCAAAATGCCTGTGGTTCCTGTATGACTCAAACTGAGCAAGCATCCAGTCATCGGTACTTAACCTGGGGTACTCCGGCATAACGCGGTTTGTTGTACCCAGCCTTGTGGTAAAGTTCATCTGGGGCGGGCGGTCAGCAGAACCGCTCTTTGTTGTAATCATAACAACCCCGTTGGCACCTCTTGCACCATAAAGAGCTGCAGCAGATGCGTCACGCAGTACTGTGATTGACTCGATGTCATCAGGGTTGATTGAGTTTATTGAGCCACTGAATGGCGCACCGTCAACCACGTAAAGTGGTTCGTTAGAAGCCGACATTGAACCAAAGCCCCTGAGACGTACGCTGATACCAGACCCGGGCTGACCGCCACCGCTGGTAACCTGAATACCGGGGGCAGATCCTTCAAGTGCCCTTGAGACGTTTGAAACCTGACGCCTCTCGATCCTTTCAGAATCGATAACGTCGGCAACACCGGTAAATGATTCCCGGCGGGCAGTACCGTAAGCGATGACTAGCACCTCGTCCAGCGCTACCAGTTCGGGAACAAGCTCTACGTTTATTATAGTGCGGTCATCTACCGGTATTTCCTGTGTCACCATACCAATGAATGAAAATACGAGTACATCGTCTCCGGCTGCCCGGATCTCGTACCTCCCTTCATGGTCGGTTATGGTACCTATTGTCGTTCCCTCGACCCTGACGGTAACACCCGGAAGCGTCATCCCGTCATCGGCGTGGGTAACTGTACCTGTGATTGTCCTTTGCTGCCCAAAAGCCTGCATACCAAGCGTTATAAGCAGCAGCAATCCTAATATAACAATTCGCTTCATGCTGATTTGTTTTAATTGGTTAGTAATAATATTTTCAACTGTGTTTTCTTGGTTTGGTTTATTATTAACAGGCAGGCTGCCCGGATAACCCAGGCAGCTGCCCATTTAATATCCTTACCTGACTACCTGGAATTTGTGATTTTCAAAACCGTTTTCTGTCTGAATACGGATAATGTAAATTCCCTGGTTGAATCCTGATAAATTAACGGTAGCACTGTTGCTGCCGACAATCCTATCAAGCACCTTATGGCCGGTCAGGTTAAATATCTGAATACCGACAATGTTTTCGTTGCTGGTAACATTTACCCTCTCCCTTGCCGGGTTGGGGAATATCGCAGTTGTTACATCCGGATAAGTTCCAGTATCATAAGTTATATCTCCGAATAAATCCTCAACTGTCATGTCAGAAGTTACCATCACGCTACGATTGGGATCACCAGGCCATTCTTCTCCTGCCCATCCTTCATTTATAAAGTATTTATAATCATAATCCCCACCATAAACAGGAAGTGTAAGAGTGTAAATATCAGTGCCGGGAACACGCTCCATCATCTGATATTTAGGATCATCGCCTGGTTCAGCCCACTCAACAAGATGGAAACTACCCGTGATATATACTTTATCTTCACCATGGCTAAAGTCGTCGGCACCAGTTATATCCAGATTGAATGTCACAAGGTAAGGACGATCGCCCCAAACATCATGGAGCTCAACATCATCACCCTTAACCCTGAG
>PWNY01000017.1 GCA_003557805.1 Bacteroidales bacterium
TTTATCCCTTCAATCACAAGTTTATCGCCGGTTTCAGTGATACTGGCACCGAGTTTACGGCATACGCTTATCGCTGCAAGTACATCATCACATCTTCCCGGTCGGGAAATACTGGATCTTCCATAAGCCAGTGCGGCAATGGCTATTGCCCTCTGGGCGGCACTTTTTGATGGCGGGGCATTAAGCCGTCCACTAACTGCCGAAGGCAAGACGCATTTCTTCATCTTTAATTAACTTTATTGTTTCACTGTCAAGACCTTCTGCCGAGATCACAAGGTCGTGCGGGCGCTTAAAGAACTCTGCCGAACTTTCACTGTTGAGAATGAATATTTCAAGCCTGTCCTTTGCAGGCCTTTCGCCCAGCTTTTCTCCAAGCCTGTCCGCCTCAGTTGTTTCTTCCATATAGAATTCAGCCGCTTTTATCCCCTGGTGTATCAGCCACCTTTCACCCCCGATAAGCCTTACACCCCTTTTTTTGCTGAACATGGATATTGCAGAGGGTTTATAGACCGCATCCAGCAAAAGGTCATATTCAAGCTGGTCTGCAAATGGCGGCAATGCTTCCGGCAGAAGGGCAGACACAACCGCATCGAACCTCATGCTGCCGGGGGGATTGTTCCAGCTGATAAGCTCACAACCGAAAGCATCTGCAAGCTCCCTTGCCCGGGTAGCTGTCCGGTTGCTTACAGTCACCCTGGCCCCGGCATTTACAAGTCCGTAGACTGCTGCTTTTGCGGCTCCGCCTGCACCCAGAACCATAACGCGGGCACCCCCTGGCTCCAGACCTGCCTCCCTGAGTGCCCCGGTAACACCATAGTGGTCGGTATTATGCCCTTCGATCCTGCCATTTTTTAGTCTTATACAATTTACTGCACCTATATCCAGTGCGTCCCTGCTTAAATGATCGGTGTAGGGGATTATATCCTCCTTGAAGGGAGAGGTAATGCTTGCCCCCATAATGTTCAGGCTGCGGACAATATCACTGATATCCCCGGCAGACCGCGGCCTGATCCGCGTATAGAAGCAGTTCTTCTTTTTTTCTGTAAGGGGAGCGAACAGCTGCGGGCTTTTTGAGTGCAGGACAGGCCTGCCGAATACTGCATAGAATGAATACATAATGAAAAATTGTATAAAAAAGATCAGAACGCCGGTATATCTTTTTTGTGTTGTTTTACATAATCCTGAAGCCACCTGACGGGGATGGCTTCTACAACCACTCTTCCGATGCTCTTTATCATAACGAAGTGAATGTGGTCGGCCTCTCTTTTTTTGTCTTTAAGCAATGCAGTGAGAACCTGCATGGGGTCTGTGCTGGATGCAGTCGGGAGTTCCAGCCTGACAAGCAGTTCGGTAAGCCTTTCCCTGTCCCTGGGTTTTAGGAGTCCTTTATGCTCTGAAAGCCTTGCAGCAAATACAAGACCTATGCTTACCGCCTTGCCATGGGGCATTCCTGTGATCTTTTCAATTGCGTGGCCCCAGGTGTGCCCCAGGTTTAATTTCCTGCGCTCACCCTGTTCATTTTCATCCCTGTTCACTATAGCGGCCTTTACATGCACAGAGTGGCTAATCAGCCTGTTCAGAACGCCGGTGTTCTTAAGCTCCTTTATCTCCCCGGCATTATCCCATATTGTTTTGAACATATTCCTGTTATCGATCAGGGTATGTTTAACGGCCTCTGCAAGGCCGTTTTTAATCTCCTCCGGGGGAAGGCTCACCAGCATTTCAGTATCGCAAATGACAAAATCGGGCTGGTTAAAGCAACCTATGATATTCTTGTAACCATCAAGATTTACCCCGTTCTTGCCTCCAACACTTGCATCGACCTGTGCAAGCAGTGTTGTGGCCACAAAACCGAACCTGACACCCCTCATGAAAACCGATGCCGTGAAACCTGCAATATCACAGACAATGCCGCCCCCGATACCCAGGATGAAAGAATCCCGTCCTGCACCCTTATCAAGCAGCCAGCGGCAGGCAGACAGAACCGTTTCGGTGGCCTTGCTGGATTCACCAGGTTCTGTGACGAATACCGGATGACCGGGGAATGATTTCCCGTAAATGCGGTTTACATTACTGTCGGTTATGATAAAAACACCTGAAGGGGGGATGTATGACTTCAGGTTTTCCAGTGACTCTCCGGCAAGTATACGGCTGCTCCCCGTCCCCCCCTTTACAAATATTGTTTCCATTGAATACCTGGTATTATATCATAAAGATATAATTAAATAGCCTCCCTTCAAATCCTTGCAGCCGTTTTCTGTACAGACAGGGATTCATTGTGGATATCATCAAACAGTTTTTGTATGAAAGCCGGCCTGAGGCCTGAGTCCCTTGCCAGGCTCATTGCTTTTTCCAGCACTTTTTCCCACCTGCCGGGCTGAAGAAGCTGCATTTCGGTGGAGGATTTTACACCTGCTATCTCACCTGCAAGCTTCATTCTGTTTGTAAGGGCCCAAATCAGCAGGTTGTCCATGGTGTCCACCTCAGCCCTCAGCTCCTCAAGAACATTATTGCTCCTGTCACACATACTGTTGAACATCTCATCAATAAGCCCAATAAATGCCGGGACTGTTAACTGCTGGGATTTGTCACTCAGGGCTTCACCGGGTGACGGATGTACCTCTATCATCAGGCCATCCATTCCCATATCCAGCCCCCTTCTTGCCAGCATTGGCACAAGTTCGCTTCTTCCGGCTATATGGCTTGGGTCGCATATAACATTTATGTCCGGCATCCTGTTCTTTAGCTCGGATGGAATATGCCACCAGGGCTGGTTGCGGAAAACCGACCTGGTCCAGTATGAAAAACCCCTGTGGATGGCGGAAACGTCGGTGATACCGGCCTTCCGGATCCTTTCTATGCTGCCGATCCAGAGGTCAAGGTCAGGGGCCATAGGGTTCTTTACCATTACACTTACCCCTGTTCCGGAAAGTGTGTCGGCGATTTCCTGTACCAGGAAAGGGTTGCTGACCGTGCGCGCACCTATCCAGAGCATGTCTATGCCGTAACTAAGAGCAAGCTCTGCATGTTTAACGCTCCCTACCTCGGTACAAACCTTAAGGCCTGTTTCATCCCTGGCTTCTGAAAGCCATTCCAGGGCTTTAATGCCGTAGCCTTCAAAACATCCGGGAGATGTCCTGGGTTTCCATGCCCCGGCCCTGAAGTAGCTGATGTGTCCGGTAGCTGCCAGGGCCCTGGCAGTCTTAATTATCTGTTCACGCGATTCTGCGCTGCAGGGACCGGCGATCAACACCTTGTCACCCTTTTGCTTTTTACTGTCCGTCTGTTTTGGTTCTGTGCTTTCCATTGGTATTGGTATTTATTGGCTGTTGATTATGTTCATTATCTTATTTGCCTGATGTATCTTATCGTTTATTGCCTCCTTGTTGGACACCGAGATATGCTCCCTGAAAGAACGGAGTTGTTCAATATAGGCATCCAGGTCCTCAAGCACCGGGCTTGAATTTTCTTCGAATATCGGGGTCCAGGTGGAAGCAGCACTTGCTGCAAGCCTCACGGTTGACGAAAATCCACCTCCCGCAAGACTCAGCACCCTTTTCTCGTTTTTTTCCTTTTCCTGTACGCACAGCGACAGTGCAAATGAAGCTATGTGGGATATGTGGGAAACGTATGCTGCACTTATGTCATGTGGTACTGATTTCATTTTCAGCACCTTCATGTTCAGAGTTTTGTACATTTCCTTAACAACACCAAGTGCGTGGGGGGAACTCTTTTCGGTGTCGCAGAGAATGACACTTTTATTGTCAAACAGCCCGCTGAAAGCAGCTGATGGTCCGGAATATTCGGTACCTGCCATTGGGTGGCCAGCAACAAAGCAATCCCTGTTTGGGTGGGCATCGGCTATGGCTGTTATGCATCCCTTGGTCGAACCGGTATCCGTGACGACCCTGCCGTTTTTTCCAGCAATGCTTAGCACATCCGGCAATATCCTCTTTATGGAGTCGACCGGTAAAGCTAGTATTATCAGGTCTGATAACCCTGATGCCTCTTCCAGGCTTGCCGTTTCGTCAATTATCCCGGCTGATTTTGCATCCCTAAGATGACAGGGGTTATTGTCTACCCCGGTAATACGGTCTGCAAAACCCCTTCTTTTCAGGTCTATTGCCATAGACCCCCCAATTAATCCCAGACCGGCTATACAAATATTCATAGTGGTTTATTTTTAACTGTTTAGTGCCGATTGTAATATTTCCGTTTTATTAGTCACTGTTTCTTTATTATCCCCAGTGTTACCGGGTTCAACAACACCGCCTGATCCTTCACCGCAGGGATAAAGTCCCATAACCCATAATTTTCTTAGGCTTGGCTTGATAGTTTCAATTAAGGAGGATGCCTGCCGGGGGCCATCAAAGATCATGTCTGCATGGAATATGTATTCGCCCTTCTGGCCGATAAGGGGTAGCGACTGAAGCATGCTTAAGTTTATACCGGCCTCTGCCAGTGGCTGAATTACCTTTAGCAGGCTGCCTGGTGAGTGTTGTACCACAAATGCCACACTGGCCTTTACTTTTCTGCCGGTTTTGAGAGACAGGGGCTGTTTGGATACCAGCAGGAAACGGGTATAGTTTTCCTTGTTGGTTTCAATTGACTCGGAGATCACTGAAAGCCCGTAAAGTTTTGCTGCCTGTAAACTGCCTATCGCTGCGGTTCCGGAAAGCCTCCTTTCTGCTATTGTCCTTGCGCTTAGCGCTGTATCAGCTGATTCCCTGAGGGTGATATGCGGGAAACGGCTGAAAAAATCGTATGACTGCATAATTGCCAGAGGGTGTGAGTACACCTCCCTTATGCTGTCTATATCCTGTCCCGGCAGTGCCATCAGGTTCTGGCTGATTCTCATATATATTTCACCAGTGACGTTCAGGCCCGACTCCCTAATAAGAGAGAGGTTGGGAAGCATTCCTCCCACCAGGGAGTTCTCTACTGCCATCAGGCCATGACTGGCCCTGTCTGACTCTACCTCTGTAATTACATCCTGGAACTCCATGCATTCAACTATTTCATGGCCATGGCCGAACATAATGCCTGCCGCTTCATGGTGAAATGACCCTTTTATTCCCTGGATGGCTACCCTCTGTGTTTTTTGTTCTTCTTTCATTGTTTTATAACAGGTAAAAAAAAAGGCCCCTTTTTCAGGGGCCTTCTGGTTTTGTATCATTTTATTTACAACAAATTCAGGCCCCGGGTGGAGAAAAGTAAAAGAAAAAGTAAAAATATACCGCGCTAAAGAGCCTGTAGTCCTTATTTATAAGTGTTTTTCCCATTTTTGTGACCTGATTTTACCGGCAAAAAAAACCCCGCTTTTGCGGGGTCCGGTTTTATTTGTCTTTTTTGCTTACTTGCACAATTATACCAGACCCCTTTGGTATCCAAAGAAGTAAAAAAAATAGGCGTAATATGTGCTTGTATTTATCATTTCGCTGTAATCTGACTGCAATATTATGCACATTTTTTTTTAAAAACAAGAATTCAAACAAAAAAATGATATTTATTTTAATGTTTTAATTGCCGGAACCCCTTGGGGACCCAGGAAAAATTAATGTATTTTTGACCTATTGAGTTAAAAAACAGTTATAAACGAAAACAAAATATCATGAACTCTGTTGCCTGCCTTTATATAAGAACATTTACAATTTTTTTAATGATGTTGCCGGCTGCGCTTGTAAGCCAGGAAAGAAGGGCAATGACCCTGGAGGATGTAATGGGTTTCATTCATATTGACCAAAACAGTTCGCGGCTTAATCATGATGGCAGCTGGGCGGCATATTCAGCATCACCGGACAGGGGTGATGGCTACGGTGTACTTGTCAGCAGGGATGGTGAAACATCCTACAGGATTGAGCGTGCCACAAACCCCAGGTTTTCCGGGTCCGGAAGATGGGCAGCATTTACGGTACTGCCTCCTGCCGGGGAACCTGAACGCAACGCAGGTGGAAAAGACAATAACAATGATCTGGTTCTGATTAACACCAGTGACGGTACACAGAGGGTTTTTAACGATGTAAAGCAGGCCTCTTTTGGGCGGGCAAGGGACATATTGTTCATACATCACGAATATGTTGAGGACACACTCCGGTCAGAAGAGGAGAACAAAAAGCTTGAGAAGGCCGGTACCACGCTCACCCTGGTAGATCTTGAGGAGCAGGCAGAAAGGGAGCTGGGCTTTGTTGGCAGTTGGACTTCGGACAGCCTTGCAACCACCCTTGTTTTTACACTTGCAGATACACTTGATGCTTTAAATGGTCTTTATTATCTTGA
This sequence comes from Bacteroidales bacterium, assembly GCA_003557805.1. GTDB lineage: Bacteria > Bacteroidota > Bacteroidia > Bacteroidales > UBA7960 > PUPG01. The sequence goes on from PWNY01000017.1 coordinate 6,277, forward strand.
CCTTGCAGAGTTTTACCAACAGCCAGCCCCCCTGGACACAGCCGGAGTTGGGGAGTTTGGAGGCTTTGCCTGGTTTGAGCAGGAGAGCGTACTTGCCTATATGCGCAGGCAAAAACTTGAGGAAGACACAATCGAAACGGCAGGGCTGTATCGCTGGGAGGCCGGAAGTGATGAACCAGGGCTTTTGGTGTCACAGGATTCAGTGAGCGGGCCCTATTTCCTGCCATTTGACAACAGCCTCAGTTGGAGGGGGGATGGACAGGGGCTCTTCTTTGGTATAAGGCCGGATCGTTTTGCGGCCAGGCCTGAAAAAGAGAAGACATTTGAGTCAGAAACAGACTCTCTGAGGCGGTCTGCAGCTGTGGATATATGGCATGGGGATGATCCACTTATTAAGACACATGAGAAGGAGATGTACAGCAGGCAAAGGAGGCAGAACCTTTTGTCGCTATATGATTTTGATACAGGGCGTATAGTTCCACTTGCATGCAAAGAGGTGGATCAGGTGCAGCCGGCCGCCAGGGGATCACATGTGCTCGCAAGTACCAATATACCTTACAGCAGGCGCATAACATGGGAGGGGTGGGTCAATGACGTATACGTAATTGACCTGAAAGATGGCAGCAGGACAAAGGTGCTGACGGAATACCAGGGCCCCGTATCTCTTTCCCCCTGCGGTACATATTTATTATACTTCAGTGACAGGGACTGGTATATCTACAATACATACTGGTCGGTTCATTATAACCTCACCGCTTCAGCAGAAAAGGCTTTCTACAATGAACTGCACGACACACCCTCCGAAGTCCCGCCATATGGGATGGCCGGCTGGACTGCTGATGGCCGGAAGGCCCTGGTTTATGACAGGTACGATATCTGGCTTGTCGATGCAGGGAGTTTGCAGTTGGTGAACCTTACGGATGGCTATGGCCGTAATACCGGCACCCGGCTTAGGGTCAGGCGCCTTGAGGACAAGGAGCACTTCGGCTCCATGGACAGGATCTTCATTGAAGGCTTCAATGAAAAGAGCAAGGAGAGGGCTCTCTATCTGAGCAACATTGACAGCCCCGGGGTTAAGACCCTGCATGATACCGGTATGAACACCAGGTTTAGGAGCCTGTCCGGGGACGGGGAGGTTGTTCTTTTTACGGTTGAGTCACAGGACATATACCCTGACCTGTGGGTTGCGCCAGCAGATTTCCGGATCACACGCCGCTTAAGTGACCTTCAGCAGCAGCTGGAAGAGTTCCTGTGGGGAAGTGCGGAGCTTGTGGAATATACCTCAGCAGATGGTGTGCCACTGCAGGGTGTTTTGATAAGGCCGGGAGACTATGAAGAGGGGAAAAAATATCCTGTCTTTGTCTATTTCTATGAAAAATTCTCTCAGCGCCTGCATGATTTTAATCAGACTGTTATCAATCACCGTCCCGGTTTCGGGTATTATACCAGCAATGGGTATGCTGTGTTCCTGCCTGATGTTGACTTTATTGAGGGTCGTCCCGGCATGTCGGCTGTGAAGTCTCTTGTGCCTGCGGTGCAAAAGATCATAGACATGGGAGTTGCGGATCCTTTTGCCATAGGGTTGCACGGGCACTCATGGAGCGGTTACCAGGCAGCATATGTGGCCACCCAGACCGACCTTTTCGCCGCGGTTATCGCGGGAGCACCGGTCTCAAACATGACAAGTGCCTATGGCGGGATACGGTGGGGCAGTGGTCTTGCCCGCCAGTTTCAATACGAAACGGGGCAAAGCCGGATCGGGTCATCGATCTTTGACAGGCGATACCTGTACATAGAAAACTCACCACTTTTCTATGCCCACGAGATAAACACACCAATGCTCATAATGCACGGTGATGCTGATGAAGCAGTGCCCTGGGAGCAGTCAATAGAACTGTACCTTGCAATGCGCAGGGCAGGGAAGGATGTAATATTCCTGCAGTACCGGGATGAACCACACCATTTACAGAAATATGCCAACAAGATAGATTACACCATACGCATGAAAGAGTTTTTTGATCACCATCTGCGTGGAAAGCAAGCCCCCGGGTGGTTAAAAGAGGGGATACCCTACTCCGGGGACTAACAGGTGATCTTACAGCAGGCTTATGCCCCTGGCGCTTAGCCTCTCTTTTTCTCCGTCGGGCCAGATGCCTACCTGCACCTCCCCGATATGCCTTTTTCTTAGCATGAACATGCATACCCTTGACTGGCCTATACCCCCGCCGATGCTTTGTGGCAGGCCCCCTTCCATAAGCATTTTGTGAAAGGGATACGCGGCCTTTTGCGGGCATCCCCTTATTTCAAGCTGCCTGACCAGTGATTCAGGGCTTACCCTGATCCCCATTGAGGAGATCTCAAATGCATCTTCAAGTACAGGGTTCCAAACAATTATGTCACCATTCAGCCCCAGGCTTCCCTCTTCGTTTATAGAGGACCAGTCATCATAATCGGGTGCCCGGCCGTCATGGTATTTGCCATCAGAGAGCTGACCTCCAATACCTGTTATGAATACTGCCCCGTGCTCCCTGGCTATTTCTGCCTCTCTCTGTTTTGGACTCATGCCGGGATAGCGCTGCAGCAATTCTTCGGCATGTATAAAATGTATTTCTTCCGGCAGCACAGGTTTTATCTCGGGAAACTCAAGACATACGGACTTTTCGGTTTCCCTGAGTGCAGAATATATCTTCTTTACTGTCTCCCTGAGGCAGGAGAGCTTCCTGTCTCTGACGCTGATATGTCTTTCCCAGTCCCACTGGTCAACATAGATTGAGTGCAGAGGGGTATAATCCTCTTCCGGGCGCAGGGCCCTCATATCCGTGATTATCCCTTCTCCCTCTGGTATCTCCAGCTCCTTCAGCCTAAGCCTTTTCCATTTTGCCAGCGAATGCACGATAACGGCAGGACTGCCATTGGTATGATTGACCCTGAAATTTACCGGTCTTTCTGTACCGTTTAATTCATCATTAAGTCCGGTTTTCTCCATTACTGCTATTGGCGCTGAAACCTTCAAAAGATTCAGCCGGCCAGACAGTTCCTTTTCAAATTTTTCCTTTACCAGGGCTATTGCCCTTTCGGTTCTCAGGATCTGTGTTGTTGCTGACATGATAATTGATAGTTTTAAGTTAAATTAATTGGTAAAAAAAAAGCCCGCCAATTGGCGGGCTTTATGGGTTTTAGGCATAACAAAAGCAACCGCCTTGTTTAAGGTGGGCAGTTATTGTTATTATTGTTAAAGAAAAAAGCCATCATATTTGCTTTTTAAAACATTCCGGTACCTGGGTTTGTTGGTTCGGATAACCGGTAGACAACTGCAAAATTAAAAGGTTTTAATCAAAAACAAAAAAAATATTGAACTTTTTTGAAATTTTATACAAGAAACATGCATAAATTATTATCTCCCTACAAATTAGGCCCGCTGACAATCTCAAACAGGGTCGTGATGGCACCACTTACACGAAGGCGTGCTACTCAGCCCGGGCTGACAGCCAACGGGCTTATCGCTGAATATTATGTACAGCGGTCGGGAGCAGGCCTGATAGTTGCCGAAGGCAGCCAGATATCTCCCGAAGGATACGGCTTTACCGGTTCCCCTGGTTGTTACTCACCCCAGCAGGTCTCTGCATGGAGGCAGGTGACCTCTGCCGTGCACAGGGCCGGGGGCAGGATATTCCTACAGCTGTGGCATGTGGGGCCATGGTCGCATCCCCTTTTGCAACCGGGAGGGAGGGCCCCGCTTTCAGCCTCACCGGTTAAACCGGAGGGTGAAGTTCTTACCCCCGGGGGAAGGCTTCCGTATGAATATTCAAGATCTATGACAGTGGAGGATATACACCGGACCGTAAAAGACTTCGGCCGCGCAGCAGGTAATGCTATAGCAGCCGGTTTTGATGGGGTGGAGGTACATGGTGCACACTCTTACCTGATAGACCAGTTCCTTATGGACGGGACAAACAAAAGGGATGATGAATTTGGCGGGAGTATTGAGAACAGACTGCGCTTTTTATTTATGGTCCTGGATGAGGTTATCTTAAATGCTCCAGTGGAAAGGGTGGGCCTGAGGCTTTCGCCAAGGCAGGTAAAGCCCGGCATGGCAGATTCAATGCCTGAAAAGACATATGGAAGGGTTTTCGAAAGACTGAACGATTACTCCCTGGCCTATGTGCATATCAGTGAGATGATGAGTCAGGAAGAGCGGTTGCAGAATCCCGGCCGGAGTATTGTACCCTATTACCGGGAAATATATAATGGCAGGATCATTTCCTGTGGCGGTCACAGCCTTGAAAGTGCAAAAACTGTAATTGACAGTGGTGTTGCCGATATGGTAGCCTTCGGCAAACCATTTATTTCAAACCCCGACCTGGTTGAGAGGCTGAACAATGAGCTGCCTTTTGCAGAGCCAGACAAGGAAACATTCTACCATGGAGGGGCCAGGGGTTATACAGATTATCCGGTATATAGTGACCACTTATGATAACAATTAACCGGGCTTTCTTTTATCTTTGCACAGTTCTACAACTCCCTTTTACAAACTGATATTACTTTTTTACCATGAAAAGAGAAGAGGCACTTGACTTGCTAAAATCGTATGTAAAGAATGAAAAGATGATTGCCCACTGCCTGGCATCGGAAGCCGTGTTGAAGGAGCTGGCCTTACACCTTGGGGAGGACCCCGAAAAGTGGGGTCTGGCAGGATTGCTGCATGACCTGGATGTGGAGATCACCAATGCAGATCCCAGAACTCATGCGTTAAAGGCTGCTGAGATACTGGAAGAAAAGGGAATAGATCCTGAAATTGTTGAGGCTGTCAGGCTGCATAACGAAGAAGCTGACTATGACGGGTACCGGCACAAACCTCTCCATCATGCCCTTGCTGCCGGTGAAACAATAACCGGGCTTATTACTGCAACCGCCCTTGTGTACCCGGACAGAAAAGTCGGCAGTGTAAAACCAAAATCGATAACCAAAAGGATGAAGGAAAAGGCTTTTGCGGCATCTGTAAACCGGGATACCATCAGAGAGTGCGAAAAACTCGGGATCGAGCTGAACGACTTTGTTGTTATTTCGCTTAATGCAATGAAGAAGATTGCTCCCGGGATAGGCCTATAATACAGGATCATGAACTGAAAGAAGGGACATGACCTCATCGTCATTAAATGCTTCAAGCGCCTTGTTAACGGTGTTGTCTATTGTGTTTAACACCGGGTAAAACGCTTCTGCCCCGAATATATTCCGGCCAATATATGCCTTGAGGTTTGTTTTGATATGAAGCTGTGTCCTGTTGTTGATCCTTTCCGGAATGTTCATTCCCCTCTCACTGACATATTCAAGGAAGCGCTCATACATGGAGCGGTCAATTTCAAAGTCTTTGACAAATAAGGCTGCACTGTCAAAGCTTTCCAGCATTGTACGGTTATTATCGGCATAGCTGAAGGCAAAGGTGTATATATGGCCCCTGTTGAACACCTGGTTGAAAAACCCCAGGTCACTCTCGAGCGGCACAAAGATATCGGGCATTATGCCTCCCCCACCGTAAACAGTACGTCCGGCAGGTGTTTCAAAGCGCAGGCTGTCGTCGAAACGGATACTGTCAGGACTTATCATCTCCCCGTTGTAATACCTTTGTATGAAATCATTGATATATGCCTCCTCACCTTCATCATAGGGTTTTTGTATGCTGCGGCCGGTTGGTGTGTAGTACCTGGCAACAGTAAGACGCAGCGCGGATCCGTCAACAAGCTGAACCTGTTCCTGAACAAGGCCTTTGCCAAAGGAGCGCCTGCCTATCACCAGCCCCCTGTCATTATCCTGCACAGCCCCGGCAATTATCTCACTTGCTGATGCTGACCACTCATCGATCAGTACAACCAGGGGCCCGGACTCGAACTGACCCTGCCTCCTTGCCCTGGCATATGTCCTGGGCCTGTTTAGACCATCTGTATAAACGATCAGCTTCCCTGCCTCCAGAAGTTCATCCGCAATCTGTATCGAAGCATCCAGGAAACCGCCCCCGTTACCCCGCAGGTCAAGTATTAGGCTTTCCAGGCCATTATTGTGGAGTTTTTCAAGCCCTTCTTTAAATTCCTGATGTGTTGTAGCAGAAAATTTATTTAGCCTTATATAGCCTGTCCCCTCTGTGATCATATATGCAATATCCAAACTGTAAGAGGGGATCTTGTCCCTTACGAGCCTGAATGACAGATCGCCGGGAACACCTGTACGTACCACGGAAACATTTACCACGGTGCCCTTTTCGCCCATCAGCATATCCACTACATCTGCGGTCGACTTGTTAACGCCGGCAATCAATGTGTCTTCCACCTTTATTATACGGTCGCCAGGCATTATCCCGGCCTTTTCACTAGGGCCGCCCGGTATCGGGTGTATCACCACTACCGTGTCCTGTATCATGTTGAACTCAATGCCGATCCCTTCAAAGCTACCCATCAACGGATCATTCAGGCGCCTGAACTCGGATGCAGGTATATAGGATGAGTGCGGGTCAAGGCTTTTGAGCAGGTTCCTTATGCTCTCTTCGGTAAGGTACTCACGTGAAACACTGTCGACATATGAGCTGTGTATATAGTTGAGCACATCATTGATCTTATTGGACCTGTCAAGCCCGACAGAGAAAAAACTGCTTTCCCTTCCCGGGTCACCTGGTGTCCTGAGATGCAGCCCCAGGTAGAAACCCAGTGTCAGTACAAGTGCGAAAACAAAAGGCAGATATACCTTCGGGGGAATATGTCTTTTAGCTTCTTTACCCATAAAATTCAGAAAGTTCTGTAAGGCTGGCGCAATAATCAGACCACCGGACTGCAAAATTAGTGATAATTGGGCGTATCAATGTTATTTTTTCTTAAATCTTACGGCCTGGCATGAGAAAAAGGAGGGATGCTGATACTTAAGTTTTTCCCGACAGTATTTTTTCAATGATACCCGAGGTTGAATAGCCCTTAAGCAGGGGAATGCTAACCACACTGCCTCCGTTTGCCCTGACCTGGTCAGCACCTGCGATCTCGTCAGTGCCATAGTCCCCGCCTTTTACAAGTACGTCTGGCATCACCTTCCCAATAAGGCTTGCCGGGGTGTCTTCCTCGAACAGGATAACTGAATCAACCAGTGACAGGGAGGCAAGCACCATTGCCCTTGCATCCTGGTCGTTAACCGGGCGGGAGCTGCCTTTCAGCATCTTTACTGAACTATCTGTGTTCAGTCCTACAATGAGCTTATCCCCAAGATCTGCGGCCCTGGCAAGATAATCCGTATGCCCGGCATGCAGCAGGTCAAAACAGCCATTTGTAAAGACAATGCGTTTGCCCAGGAATCTGAGGTGGTTTAGGTACCTGACCATACTGTCATACTGGTCGGGCCGGAATATTTTCTTCTCGATATGCTGCCGTTTACTGAAAGTCATTGCTGCTTAAGGTTTTTCTGGTTAAACTTAGCCTGCTTCAGGGACAGGATTATCCATGCGGATGTTCCTGCCAGGACATTCACTACTATCTGGTTGGCGTGTGTTATGTATGCATAGGAAGTAGCCGGCTCTGAACTTATGCCGTACAGTTCAGTTAGCGTTATTATTGTCATGAAGTGGTAGGTGCCTATACCCCCCGGCACTGGTGCAAGTATGCCAAGGCTTCCCACTGCCAGGAGCGTTAGGCCTGCAAAGGGGCTTAGGTGGGCTGTGGCAGGAATTGCAAAAAAGCAAAGGTAAACCATCATGAAATATAATCCCCATATCAATGCAGTGTAAAGGATAAAGTACCACTTACCCCTCATCGTGCTTATCGTTCTGAAGCCGGAAGACACACCCCTTAGCTGCCTCTTAAGCCTGAAAAAAGCGGTGCCCTCTCCGGGGTCATGCAGTTTCTTTCTCAGGTATATTATTATCAGAGCAATAAGAACAACAAAGCCACTGCCTAAAATTAATATGGGAAGCCAGTTGGCCTGGCTTCTTTCCAGCAGGGGAAAGATAAAAACCCTGCCGATAAAGCCCCTCAGGAACCCAAACTGAGACACTATGGTGATGAAAACTATAAGCAACATGCTTATAAAGTCAAACACTCTCTCTGCCAGAACGGTTCCTGCCAGGGCGTTGAATGGGGTGCCCGATGCCTTGCTCAGGCTTACACACCTGGTAACTTCACCCATCCTGGGTACTGCCAGGTTGGAGAGGTAGCCCGTCATAACAGCGTAAAAAGTCTGAAAGGGTTTCGTGGTGTAGCCCATTGTCCCTATCAGCATATTCCATCTCAGGGCCCTTGCAAAATGGCTCATGAGGGCACATATCATTGCAAGAATTATCCAGAAATAGTTTGCGCCCCGCAGCTCCCTGCCTATCTGTTCAAGGTCCTGCCCCCTGGTAATCAGCCATAAAAGCAAAACCCCCAGCAGTAGGGATATAACCACCCTGCCATATCTCCTGAACTTCTTTTTCAATACGCTGGATTATGTTTTGTTGTTCTCCGGAAAGATTATCTTCGGAACAAAGTCTTTAGCCTTTTCGGCATCCATTATGGCATATGCCATAATGATTATTATGTCACCTGGTTGTACCTTCCTTGCGGCAGGACCATTCATACATATCTCTCCGCTGCCCCTTTTCCCTTTGATGACATAGGTTTCAAGGCGCTCACCGTTGTTGATGTTTACAACCTGGACCTTTTCGTTTTCAATAATACCCGAGGCATCCATCAGGTCTTCATCAATCGTTATACTACCAATGTAGTTCAGGTCCGCTTCGGTGACAACCGCCCTGTGGATTTTCGATTTAAGGATCTCTATTAGCATTTTCCCGTTTTTCGGTGTGGCTTTTCCTGGTTTATGCCAGGGACTGCAAAATTACTAATTAAAAGAAAGATTATCAATCAATCTCACATCTCCCGCATAAACGGCGATACAACCGACTGCTCCTGGTGCCTGCCTGACATCCCTGACCGGCAGGAGGGTTTCAGGATCTGCTATCTCAAAATACTCCACCCTGAGTTCGGGCGATGAGTCAATAAATGACACTACATCCCTGATCACCTGGTCTACACTTTTTGCCTTTCCTTCCGATAAAGCCTTTCTGGCCATAAGCAGGCCTTTGTATATCCTTGAGGCCTCACTCCTTTGACCGGGAGTAAGCCTTGAGTTCCTGCTGCTCATTGCAAGACCGTTATTTTCCCTTACTGTCGGGCAGGCCACTATGTCAACCGGGTGCCCCTCAATCCGGGCCATTTCCTTTATGATCTGTAACTGCTGGTAATCTTTTTCCCCGAAATAGGCCCTGTTTGGTGTTACGATCCTGAACAGCCTGTCTACCACCACTGCAACCCCATTGAAATGTCCCTCCCGGTATTTTCCCTCCATTACCTTGTCAAGATGCCCGAAATCATAATGTTTTGTTTCATTGCCGGGGTAGATTTCTTGCTCGTCGGGGCAAAAAGCCGCATCACATCCTGCCTCTGACAGCTTCGCCAGGTCGGACTCCAGCGTCCTTGGATATTTGCGCAGATCCTCCTTGTTGTTGAACTGTATGGGGTTTACAAAGATACTGCATACAACAACGTCATTCTCTTTAATTGCCCTGGAAACCAGTTCAAGATGGGCCCTGTGGAGGGCGCCCATTGTTGGTACGAAGCCGACGGAACCCCCTTCTCCTTTGTGCGCATGTATCCATTCAGCCAGTTCCTTGATCTTCCTGAAAACCTTCATGGTTTCTTATATAATTTTGCAAAAAGCGTTTAGGACCAAAAAAACAAATCCGCAAAGCTATAAGCTTTAGTTGAAAAATAGCAAAAAAAAGTGTATTTTTGCATAAAAATTTTTAGGTCCCAATTAAGTTTATTAATTTATGGAAAAGCCCAAGGTTCTTTTTGTACAACAGGAAATAACCCCATACCTGAAGGAGACGCATATGGGTCATATAGGCAGGCATCTTCCTCAGGGAATCCAGGAAAGAAAAAAGGAAATCAGAACATTCATGCCGCGTTACGGTTGCATCAATGAGCGCCGCAACCAATTGCACGAAGTAATTCGCCTTTCAGGGATGAACCTGATTATAGACAATACTGACCACCCGCTTATAATCAAGGTTGCCTCCATACAATCAGCAAGAATGCAGATTTATTTCATTGACAATGAAGATTTTTTCCAGCGCAAGTTTACCCTTACCAACAAAACCGGGAAATATTTCGAGGATAATGACGAGAGGGCTATCTTCTTTACAAGGGGAGTGATAGAGACTGTGAAAAAGTTAGGCTGGGCACCAGACCTTGTACACTGCAATGGATGGTTCACAAGCCTTATGCCGTTTTATCTCAAGGAGGCAATGAATGATAATCCGATGTTTTCCGACACAAAAGTTATCTATTCAATTTACAATGATGAGTTCCCGGACAGTTTGAGCAAGTCCATGGCATCCAAGCTGAAAACAAAGGGGATGAAAGAGGCGGCCCTGAAGAAGTATGCAGACCCCACATATCTGAATATTAACAAAATAGCCATGGATTATTCAGACGGGATAATTATTGGTGAGCAGAACATCAACCAGGAGCTTGAAAAATATGCCAGGGAAAGTGGAAAACCTTTGCTGGATTACCATGACAGGGACACTTACCTGGATGCCTACAACAAATTCTATGATGAGGTCCTGGTGACTGAAACTGTTTTGGAACAATAATAAAATATATAACTTTGCAATCCGTTAATCCGGATAGATATTGTATTGTTCATAAAAAACGACATAGAGTTGAAAATTAAAATTAACCCCCGTTCGTACGGGGTTTTTTTCGCGTTCATGAAAAGAATCCCCGCAATTATACTGCCCCTGTTGCTTATATACGGGTGTGCTGAATATGATGATGTCGCCCTGGATCTTTATCATACTGACGGACCGTTCGAAGTAAGAATGGAGGCAGTGGACACCCTTACTCTCAGGGCAATGACCGTTCCCGACGACAGCCTGGCAATGAGCCTGGGCTCCTCAAATATCCTCGGGGTAATTAATGACCCGGTATTTGGAAAGACAAGGGCCGGGATTTATACCGAGACACGTTTGCCAATTAATAACCTTTCTCTCGGTAACAATCCTGTGCTTGATTCAATACACCTGGTGCTGGTACATACCGGTGACTATTACGGGAGGCTTTCTGACTTCCAGAAACTACGGGTGTACGAGTTGACAGAGAACTTCCCTGAACAAGACACACTCTTCTCAAATATCGAGATCCCTCATTCCTCCCTGCAGCTCAACCAAAACCGTGAAGGTCATCTGATAAGGCCGGCGCCCGAAGACAGCGTTATGGTGGACACTGTATTGCAGCCACCACAGATAAGGATACCCCTGTCAGACCATTTCGGGCGCAAACTCATAAATGCAAACGGTACGTATGCATTTGAAAATGTTCCGGGCTACCTTGAAGCCTTCAAGGGCCTGTATATTGTGCCGGATGAAGACATTGAAGGTATGGGCGCGATGTACACCATAAATATGCTGCACGTTTTGAGCTCAATAGAGCTTTACTTCCACAATGTTGGGGATACTGTCGGTTCACGGGTGCGTTTCCCAATCAATGAATTTGCCAAGAGATCCAGCAGAATTACCCATGGAGGCTATGAAAACACTCATGAGGCTTTGAGAAGGCAGGTAATTGAACAGGACCAGGCAACAGCAGACAGTCTTCTCTTTGTACAGTCAATGGGGGTAACCAGGGTGAATATCCAGATACCCTATCTTCAGGAAATTGCCGATACTCCAAAACTCCTTATTAATAAGGCTGAACTGGTAATGCCTGTGGCCGAAGGGTTTGCCACTGAGGAACTCCCTGCATCGGGCGACCTGCTTCTGCTGCGCATTGACGAAAACAATGACAACCTGTTATTGCTTGATGATTACCGTATAGGGAGGGATTATTTTGGAGGCATGCTAAGTGCCGATGAAACAAGATACACCTTTAATATAACGCAGTACTTTCAACAGGTAATGGACGGTGTTCACAATAATGACGGGCTTGCCCTGATAGCAGGAGGCTCAGCACAGGATATGAGCAGGGTCGTGTTGAACGGGCCGGGAAGGGTAAATAACCCTATGCGCCTGGTAATTTATTACTCGGTTTTTGAGTGATAATCATACTGCCGTTGCTTTTTTGAAGTACTCTGTTGGATGCCATAAAACAATTTTGCTATGTGTGGTATAGTAGCTTACATTGGTCCTCAGCGAGCATATCCGGTACTTATAAAAGGCCTTTACCGGCTGGAGTACCGTGGTTACGACAGTGCAGGAGTTGCCCTTCTGGACGGAGGGCTTAACCTTTTCAAGACCAGGGGAAAGGTAGCTGACCTTGACCGCATTGCAAACAACAGGGATAATAGTGCCAACATCGGCATTGCCCACACCAGGTGGGCTACCCATGGTGAACCAAACGATATAAATGCACACCCCCACTACAGCCCTTCAAAAAGAATGGCCATCATTCACAATGGTATAATTGAGAACTACGGGGCCCTGAAAAAAGAACTGATTAACCGGGGGTATACCTTCAGCAGCGAAACCGATACTGAAGTCCTGATACACCTTATCGAGGATATACAGAACCAGGAGAACCTGCCTCTGGATGAAGCGGTCAGGATAGCATTGAACCAGGTGGTTGGCGCATATGCGATCGTGGTGATCTCGAAGGACTATCCCGACAGCCTGATCGTTGCAAAGAAGGGGAGTCCGCTTGTAATTGGTGTTGGCAGGGATGAATACTTTGTGGCATCCGACCCTTCGCCGATTGTTGAGTACACAAAAAATGTGGTTTACCTTGAAGATGAAGAGATGGCTGTTATTCCCCGGAAAGGTGAGCTGGAGGTGAAGACTATACGGAACCAGAAGAAGACGCCTTATGTTTACCACCTGGAGATGCAGTTGTCTTCCATTGAGAAGGAAGGCTTCCCCCATTTTATGCTCAAGGAGATATACGAACAGCCAAGAAGCATCAAAGACAGCATGCGGGGCCGTTTAAATTTAAGGAGCGGCATTATCTCCCTTGGCGGTATCATTGACTATGAGCAGAAGTTCCTCAACTGTAAAAGGATAATCATTGTAGCCTGCGGAACATCCTGGCATGCTGGTCTTGTAGGGGAGTATCTTTTTGAAGACCTGGCGCGCATTCCAGTGGAGGTTGAGTATGCCTCGGAGTTCCGGTACAGGAACCCGGTGCTTTATGAGGATGATGTTGTAATTGCGATAAGCCAGTCGGGTGAAACAGCTGACACCCTTGCTGCCGCCGAGATTGCCAAGGCAAGGGGTGCAACGATTATAGGCATCTGCAATGTGGTGGGATCAACCATTGCCAGGGTTACGCATGCAGGATCCTATACCCATGCCGGCCCTGAGATCGGTGTTGCTTCTACAAAGGCATTCACCGCCCAGGTTACCATTCTCAGTTTGATGGCCCTATCCATTGCAGACAAAAAAGGAAGTATATCCCGCAGCCGTTACTATCAGCTTTTAAGTGAAATGGAGTCCATTCCGGCCAAGGTCGGAAAGGCCCTTGAATCAAACGAGAAGATACTGGGCATTGCAAAGATATTCCAGGATGCAAGGAACTTTTTGTATCTGGGCAGGGGGTATAATTTCCCGGTTGCCCTGGAGGGAGCGCTTAAGCTAAAGGAGATATCATACATACATGCAGAGGGCTATCCTGCCGCAGAAATGAAGCATGGACCGATAGCCCTTATAGATGAGGAGATGCCGGTTGTGGTAATTGCAACCATTAAGGGGAACTATGAAAAGGTCGTTAGTAATATACAGGAGGTAAAGGCACGCAAGGGTATAATAATAGCTGTTGTTACCGAGGGGGATAAGGTCGTAAGGGATATGGCAGACCATGTCATCGAGATTCCTGAAACAGATGAAGTACTGGTACCTCTTGTTGCAACTGTACCTTTGCAGCTGTTATCATATCATATGGCGGTACTGCGGGGCTGCAATGTTGACCAGCCAAGGAATCTGGCCAAGTCAGTTACTGTGGAGTAAGCGAGGATAAAAAAAGAGGAATTCATGAGTTTATTGGTAGTGGGAACGGTTGCATTTGACGAGATTGAGACCCCACACGGAAAGTCGGGCAGGATACTGGGCGGTGCTGCCACATATGTGGGACTTGCAGCCAGCCACATGATCAGGGACATAAGGCTGTCGGCTGTTGTGGGAGAGGACTTCCCAAACGAATACATGAGGGTTTTTAAAGAAAGGGGGATAGATACCAGCGGTATCAGTGTTGTGTCAGGCGAGAAAACTTTCTACTGGTCCGGGAGGTATCACGACAACATGAACATAAGAGACACCCTCTTAACCGAACTCAATGTACTTGCCGGATTTAAACCTGTTCTCCCTGATGCCTACAGGAACAGTGAATACCTAATGCTGGGCAATCTCACACCTGCTATCCAGAGGAGTGTTATTCAGCAGATGGACACCCGCCCCCGTCTTATTTGCATGGACACCATGAACTTCTGGATGGATACCGCATGGGATGACTTGCTTGATGTGGTTTCAATGGTGGATGTGCTTGCAGTTAACGAAGAGGAGGCAAGAGAGCTTTCCGGTGAATACTCCCTGCTGCTAGCAGCCCGTAAGATACTGACAATGGGGCCGGAGTTTGTTATTGTAAAAAGGGGTGAACATGGGGCAATGCTGTTCAGTGGCGATGAAAAGTTCTGTGTGCCCGCAATGCCCCTGGAGTCTGTTGCGGATCCAACTGGTGCAGGTGACTCCTTTGCCGGGGGCTTTATGGGGTACATAGCCCGCTGCGGTGATACAGGTTTTGAGAGCATGAAGAATGCCCTGATATACGGAACGGTACTTGCCAGTTTTTCTGTAGAGAAGTTCGGCACTGAAAGGCTGCTTGAGTTAAGCGGGAAGGATATTGAGGAAAGGCTGGCCGAATTTGTAAAGATGCTGTCATTCTCGTTTTAAGGCTGAGAAAGCTGTGTTTCAGGAATTCTTCTTTTTTTTCGCTGGCTTAAGGCATTTTTGTTAACTTTAGCCACTTTTTTTAAGTCAATTACCAGGAATCAAATAATGTACATTTAAAATATCGGGAAGTTGTTATGAAAGTATATCAAACGAATGAACTCAGAAACATCGCCCTGGTGGGCGGGGCGAAAGCCGGCAAGACCACTCTTGCCGAAGCTATGCTGTTTGAAGGAGGTGTTATTAAGAGGAGAGGATCTGTTGATGACAAAAACTCAGTTTCAGATTACCGTGACATAGAGCTTGACCGCCAGGCTTCTGTTTCCTCTACTGTTTTGTACGCGGAATACTCCGGACACAAGATTAACATAATCGACTCTCCAGGATTTGATGATTTTATAGGGGAGGTTATTGCTGCACTGAAGGTATCAGATACTGCGGCAATGGTTATCAACTCCCAGAATGGTGTAGAGGTTGGCACTGAGATAACGTGGCGCCAGATATCCAGGCTGGAAAAGCCCGTGGTATTTTTGATGAACCAGCTGGAACATGAGAAGGCAAACTTTGATGAGAGTTTGAGGCAGATAAAGGCCCAGTTCGGTGATAAGGCTATAGTGGCACAATACCCGGTAAATGCCGGTCATGGCTTTGACAGTGTGGTTGATGTTCTGAAAATGAAGCTTTACAAGTTCCCAAAGGATGGGGGTAATCCCGATATATCGGACATACCTGGCGACCAGGTGGAAAAGGCTGAAGAATACCGCAATGCCATCATTGAAGCTGCTGCTGAAAGTGAGGAGGCTCTTATGGAGGCCTTCTTTGAGAATGGCACCCTTAGTGACGAGGAGTTGTCAAAGGGTATCAGGCAGGGGATCGCGACACGTACCATGTTCCCGGTAATGTGCGCATCAGGAAAGAACAACCAGGGGGTTGGACGATTTATGGAGTTTATAACGGAAAACCTGCCTTCTCCCGTGGAGGTAATACCCGAAAAAGACACCCAGGGCAATGAACTCAGGTTTGATGAGAAAAAAGATACTGTTGCATTTGTGTTCAAGACTGCCGTTGAACCTCACCTTGGCGAGCTATCGTTCTTCAGGGTTTATGAGGGCGTAGTTCAGGAATCTGCCGATCTTATAAACTCCGACACTGAATCCAAGGAGAGGCTGTCGCAGTTGTTTGTGGTTGCAGGAAAGAACCGGCAGAAGGTAGAGAAGGTTATGCCCGGTGATATTGCAGCTACCATAAAGCTTAAGGACACCAATACCAATAATACGCTTGCTGCATCGCAAAACCAGGGGATTAAGGTTTCTCCCATAGTATTCCCTGACCCGAAGCACAGAACTGCAATAAAGGCCAAGAATACCGGGGATGAGGAGAAGCTTGGCACAGTGCTCAGGGAGATGAACAATATTGATCCCACGCTGCTGTTTGAGCAATCAAAGGAACTCAAGCAGATGATACTTTCAGGCCAGGGTGAGATGCATTTGAATGTGGCAAAATGGACCCTCGAAAACATCCATAAGGTGGAGATTGACTTCATCCCGCCGAGTATACCCTATCGTGAAACAATAACAAAGCCTGCAAAGGCTACTTACAGGCACAAGAAACAATCAGGCGGTGCCGGACAGTTCGGTGAGGTCTATATGATGATAGAGCCTTATCAGGAGGGCAAACCCAATCAGACCGAGTTCCCCGTGCGTAAGCAGGAGGTCTATGATTTGAACTGGGGCGGCAAGCTTGTTTTTAACAACTGTATTGTTGGTGGAGCGATCGATGCAAGGTTCATGCCTGCCATCCTTAAGGGAATAATGGAGAAAATTGAGGAAGGTCCGCTTACCGGTTCATATGCAAGGGATATTATTGTTAACATCTATGACGGTAAGATGCACCCGGTAGACTCGAATGAGATATCATTCAAACTTGCAGGTCGCAACGCATTCAAGGATGCTTTCAAGAATGCTGGCCCCAAGATCATGGAGCCAATATATGATGTTGAGGTAATGGTGCCGGAAGAGAAAATGGGGGATGTAATGACAGACCTTCAGGGCAGAAGGGCTATTATCATGGGAATGGAAAGTGAAGGCAACTATCAGCGCATCCGCGCAAAAGTCCCTCTTGCAGAGATGAACAGGTATTCTACCAGCCTTAGTTCGCTTACCAGCGGCAGGGCGACTTACGGAATGAAGTTCGCAGAATACCAGCAGGTTCCGATGGATATCCAGGAGCAGCTGCTCAGGGCATATGAGGAGGAACAAAAAGAGGAAGATTAATAAAATGTGTTGATATGGCAGAAAAGGATGAACCCGTAACGGCTCCCGGAGACAAAGGCATTGATAACGGGTCCGGGGGAGTGTTGCGCTGGATTGAAAAGATGGGGAACAAGCTTCCCCATCCCTTTTGGATCTTTGTCTGGATAACCATTTTTATAGTTCTGCTCAGTGCGGTAACATCTTTTTTTGGGGTAAGTGCTGTTCACCCTGATGATGGAAGCCTGGTGGAAGCAGAAAACCTGATCTCGGGTGAGGGCCTGAGAAGGTTTGTGGAAGAAGTTGTCACCAACTTCGCCCATTTTGCGCCATTTGGACTGGTGCTGGTAATGCTTATGGGTGTGTCTATAGCAGAAAGAAGCGGCCTGCTTGCAGTGGCTATGCGAACGGTTGCCTTTTCGGTTCCAAAGAGAGTTGTGCTTCCTGTTATTTTCATAATAGGAGCATGCGGCAATATTGGTTCCGATGCAGGTATCGTGATAGTGCCCCCTATAGCGGCGCTTATTTTCACACAGATGGGACTCCACCCTATAGCAGGCCTGGTTGCAGGCTATGCCGGGGCCACTGCTGGGTTTACGGCAAACTTCTTCATAGCGGGTACGGATGTGCTGCTTGCAGGTATCAGCACGGAGATTACCCAGCAAATGCCAGGGGGGGTTGAGGTTAGCCCGACAGCTAACTGGTATTTCATGATCGCATCCACAATTCTGCTGGCATTTGGCGGAGCTTTCATTGCAAGGCGCTATACGATACCGCGCTGCCAGAAATTTGAACTTCTGGGGCAGTTTGACCATGAGGTTACTGACGGCAGGCTTACCCCTTCTGAGAGAAAAGGGCTTATAAGGGCCGGCGTTGCGCTCTTGATCTATATTGTAATAATAATGTTACTGGTAGTTCCTTCCTGGGCGCCTTTGCGTAACCAGGAGACAGGCGGGCTTGTACCTTCACCCTTTTTAAGGGGTCTTATTCCCATACTGTTTTTCTTCTTTGCAATACCCGGTTATTTTTATGGCAAGGCTACGGGCTCCATCAAGGCAAAGAATGATCTTCTGAGGTTCATGGAGCATGGTATGAAGGAGCTGTCAGGCTATATAGTGCTGATGCTTATAGTTGCCCAGTTCATAAATCTTTTCAGCTGGTCAAACCTTGACACCATCCTGGCTATTACGGGTGCCGATTTTCTAACGTCGACCGGTCTTACAGGCCCACTGCTCTTCATTATATTTATGATCCTGGTGGCCGTACTAAATGTTTTCCTGGGAAGCGGTTCGGCAAAATGGGCAATATTTGCACCGATATTCATTCCTATGCTGGCCCAGCTAAACTATAGCCCGGCGTTCGTACAGCTTATGTACAGGATAGGGGATTCAATCACAAACTGCGTTACACCACTTTATGTATATTTCCCGCTGTTGCTGGGATGGATACATAAGTACAACCGGAACATAGGTATAGGGACCATTGTCTCACTGCTGATACCCTATGCGATAATTCTGTTTATAATGTGGGTGGTGCTGTTATTTGTATGGTACGTACTGAACCTCCCGGTCGGGGTAGGTGAGTTCATATACCTGCAGTAAAACAGAGGCTTTTTCAGCCACATTTGCTCTCACCGCAGCTTGTACAGACAAGGCAGCCCTCCTGGTATATGACCGAGTCTTCCTGGTGGCAGTTCCCGCATATGCGCCCCTTGGCCTTGGTGCCATCAGGGATATACTTTTTAAGGGCCCTGACCACGCCGTTCTTCCAGGTATGCAGCCTGTCGCTGTGCAGGTTAAGGTCTTCTATCAGGTCAATAACGGAAGGCAGAGGCATTCCATGCCGTAAGATACCGGATATCAGCTTTGCATAATTCCAGTACTCCTTGTGGAATGACCTTGAAAGCCCTTCTATTGTCACTTTGTATCCGTCTTTGTCCTGAAAGCGGAAATCATACCTCTTCTCCCCGTTTTCAAGCTTGTTCTTGATAACCCACCCCTTGTTTATATCAGGTGGCAGATAGAACCCTTCAGCCTTTCCTGTGAATATTTCATATGGGTGGTCGTAAAGCAAGCCGACAACGGCAAGCCATTTTTCTGATTCGTTGTTAAAACGCACCACATCGGCCTCGAGCACCTTCGGACGTTTCGGGGCATCAGTCTCCTTGAACCTGTTCTCCTTTTTCTTGTCATTTACAAGTACGCCTGAACGGGAGCCGTCACGGTAAACAGTGATGCCCTTGCAGCCGCTTTCCCATCCGATCTGGTATATGTTCCCTACCAGCTCTTCGCTTACGTTGCCGGGAACATTGACCGTAACGCTGATTGAGTGGTCAACCCACTTCTGAACAGCACCCTGCATCCTTACCTTTGCCACCCAGTCAACATCATTCGCGGTTGCCTTGTAATAGGGAGAGCGCCTGATCACATCCTGTAGCTCCTCATCTTTCATAATCTTAACCTCTTCGGTATCGTATGAATTTGCTTTGAGCCAGTCCATGAACCTGTGATGGAACACATTGTACTCCTCCCAGTGGTCCCCGACTTCATCAACAAAATCGACTCTTACGTTCTTGTCGCTTGGATTGACCTTCCTTCTGCGTTTATATGCAACCATGAAAACGGGTTCTATTCCAGAGGTGGTCTGGGTTAATATTGAGACGCTTCCTGTTGGCGCGATCGTCAGCAAGGCAATGTTTCTCCTGCCGTTTTTTACCATCTCCTGGTAAAGGGTTGGATCGGCCTCTTTTAGCCTATTTATAAACGGGTTGTCCTTTTCACGTTCGGCATCATAGACCGGGAACGCACCCCTGTCGGCTGCCAGCTGAACGGATGAGCGGTAAGCCGCCAGTGCAAGTGACTTATGGATCTTAACGGAAAAGTCGTTTGCTTCTGCAGTGCCGTAACGGTATCCCAATGCGGCCAGCATATCGCCTTCGGCAGTAATGCCTATACCTGTTCTGCGACCCTCGATACACTTTTGCCTGATCTTTTCCCAGAGCCTTTTTTCCACCTTTTTGACCTCTTCCTCTTCGGGATCCGAACCAATTTTGTTCAGTATGTTCTCGATTTTCTCCAGCTCCAGATCGATTATGTCATCCATTATCCTCTGCGCGTATGCTACGTGCTTTTTGAATAGCTCAAAATCAAATTCGGCGTTCTCTTTAAAGGGGTTCTTTACATAACCGTACAGGTTGATAGCCAAAAGGCGGCAGCTGTCGTAGGGGCAGAGAGGGATTTCTCCGCAGGGGTTGGTTGAAATAGTGTTAAATCCCAGTTCAGAATAGGAATCCGGTACTGACTCCCTTAAAATGGTATCCCAGAAAAGGATACCCGGCTCGGCTGATTTCCATGCATTATG
>PWNY01000220.1 GCA_003557805.1 Bacteroidales bacterium
AAGGGAAGATACAGACATAGTTTACGATTCCCAGCTGCATGACAATGAATACAGAAGCATACTTGCCTCGGCAAGAGAAAAGGATCTCAGTGTGCTGTTCACCACTGCCGGCACACATAAGGATGACCTGCAGTTCCTTATACATGGTGAACCGGTCAAGAAATATGGCAGCCAGGGGCAGCAAAAATCCTTTATTATTGCACTGAAGCTTGCACAATTTGCATTTATCAGGAAAATAAAGGAATTTAACCCTATACTGCTGTTTGACGATATATTTGATAAGCTGGATGAAAACAGGGTAAGACAACTTATGCAGCTTGTAAGCAGGGAGGACTTCGGGCAGGTTTTCGTTACCGATACACATTACGGCCGGCTTGAGGAGCTTTTCAGGTCTATTGGTTCAGAATGCAAATTATTTATTGTCGACAAAGGAACTGTTACAAGCAGCAGAATATTGAACGGAACTCCCGGTAATTGACACTGAAGCCGGGGCAAAAATTTATATCTTTCATATGGTAAAGTCCAACGAAAGAAGCCTTGGAGAAATTATTAAGGAGGTGCTAAAACATCACCGCCTGGAGGGCAAGATAACCGAAACAAGGATAATGTCTGCCTGGGAGAGGGTTATGGGCTATAATATTGCAAGATATACTGAAAAACTTACATTAAAGGGTCCTAGGTTAATAGTAACACTCAGATCATCGGTGCTTCGCAATGAGCTTGCCTATTCAAGGGAGAAGATAATTAAGAAGATAAACGATGAGCTTGGTGAAAAGGCGATCACTGATGTGGTGTTTTTATAACAAGGTTCAGCCTGCCCTTCTTTATCCTGCATATCTGACATTCCACATCCACCGGTGAAGACCTCCAAAGAGTTTCGCTTACCGGTTTTACCTTGTGTTGTTTACCAAGAATGTCCCTTATAATGAAGTAATGTTCCTTTATGCCTTTGCTGTTTGTGTCAGAGCCCTTTTTTTCAAGAGGGAACTTATACACCTGCCCTTCCCTGTAAAACGGATGGGCAGGTTCAAGAAACATCCTGCCGTTGCAGTTTACCTTGTCTATCCTGCATTTTAAGGTCTGACCCGCCTTAAAACCATATTCCCTGTAGTGCCTTTCCGGAATTAATATTTTGTACCCCCAGAGATCGCGGACGACGAAATACCCTTCACCATCACAGGCAGTGATTCTCCCCAGTATGCGAAAATCATGCACCTGCCCTTCCACCATACGGGCCCCTGACAGCCTGACCCTTTTATCACTCATGAAATACCAGAAGATCCTTGGAACTGATAATTTTGCCGCCTTTTTTCCTGAGTTTAGACTTCATTTCCCTGAACCCTTCCTGGTCAATTGGCCTGGTGGCATCTTCAATAAGGTATGTATTGAAACCCTCATCCAGGGAGTCCAGAGCAGAATAGGAAACACAAAAGTCTCCAGCCAGTCCCGCTATATAAACATCTGTAACCCCTTTGCCCCTTAAATATTCAGCAAGGCCTGTCTTTTTCTTGCGGCCATTGTCATAAAAGGCACCGTAGCTGTCAATATCCTTCTCCATGCCTTTGCGGAAGATTGCCTCCACAGCATCGGTTGAAAGCTCAGCAACCAGTTCCGCACCCTTTGTTCCCTGTACGCAATGATCGGGCCACAATATCTGATCCAGACCTCCAAGAATAGTGTGGTCAAAGGGTTTTTTACCCTCATAAACGGAAGCGAAGCTGCCATGGTCTGCCGGGTGCCAGTCCTGGGTTGCCACAACAAGTGGGAAAAATGACTGCAACTCATTAATAACCGGAATTATCTCGTCACCTTCGGGTACCCCTAGCGGCCCTCCGGGCATAAAATCATACTGAACATCAACAATTAATAAAGCATTCATAGTCTGTTAGATTTATTATTTACAAATACTCCTGCAACTTTTGTACCATTCCGTCCCTGAGCTGCATCAGCTCTTCCGACAGGCCTACCTTGTAAATATGGGGGAAGTCGAACCTCTTGTGTTCACTGGGAAGCTGCTGAAGCCTTTTGTAAACCTTATCCCTTATCTGAAAGGGACCCGCAGGTTCTTCCAGGATCCTTCCCTCCCGCATATGGTCAGTATATATCTGCTCAAACTTTTTACCCTTAAGCTCAAGTGACTTCTCTTTCTGGAAAGGGTGGATCATCCTGTCCGGACTCTCTTCACCTGATGAGGCTATGCAATCTGCATAAAAACAATCATCATTAAGGTAACGCAAAACCTTTTTTCGTCCAGGCAGGGTGGTCTTCTGGATGTTTTCCGATATCTTAAGCCTTGGTTCACCGTCAAAGGATGACAGCTTGTAAACACCATCAAGGGCGCCATCAGGCCTGCCAATTATCATTGAGGTGCCCACACCGAAAATATCGACAGGGGCGCCCTGCTCCAGCAGGCTCTTAACGACATATTCATCAAGCTGGTTTGATACTACTATCTTGACATATTCAAGACCCGCTTTATCAAGTGACCTCCTTACCTTTTTTGACAGGTATGCCAGGTCACCACTGTCAAGCCTGACACCCTTTAGCCTGTGCCCTTTTGTTTTTAACTCGGCGGCGACCTTAATCGCATTTGGGAGACCGCTTTTTAGCGTATTGTAGGTATCTAAAAGCAAGATACAGTTATCAGGGAAAATCGACGCATATTTTTGGAATGCAGTAAGCTCATCGTCATAACTTTCAATAAATGAATGGGCCATTGTACCGGCAGCCGGGACGTCATTCT
The DNA here is from genome assembly GCA_003557805.1 of Bacteroidales bacterium. Taxonomy (GTDB): domain Bacteria; phylum Bacteroidota; class Bacteroidia; order Bacteroidales; family UBA7960; genus PUPG01. Next base: position 2,744 of record PWNY01000220.1, read on the forward strand.
GCCTGGCAGCATATACATTTGAGGTTGTATCAAAACCACCAATTACCGCTGCCCTTGATGCCTGTATTCCGCCCATCCCCTGGGCCCTTCTAAGGCCAAAATCACTGAGCTGCTTCTCCCCTGCTGATTGCCTTATCCTGCTGGCCTTTGTAGCTATCAGGGACTGAAAATTAAGCATATTCAACAGTAATGTCTCAATAAGCTGTGTTTCCAGCATACCCCCTTCAACCCTGAGGATGGGTTCGCCGGGAAACACAATCTCCCCCTCACTTGCACCGCTTATATTTCCCTGAAAGCGAAAGCCTTTCAGGTACTCAAGATACTCCGGGTTAAAACCGTTCTGTTTTAGAAAGTAAATATCCTCCTCCGAGAAATGAAGGGCTTCTATTAGCTTCAGAAGGTCACCAAGGCCGGCAAAAACAACATAACCGCCGCCAAAGGGTATCTTCCGGAAAAAATAATCGAAACATGCCCTTTTTTTATGTCTGTTGTTCAAAAAGTACGCCTGCCCCATGGTTATCTGATACATATCAGTGTATAATGGGGAGAACACATCATTACAAGTCATATCGCCGTGTGTATAGAATTAACGGATCAGGCCTTTACAACAAAAACCTGTGAGGTTTCATATTTTACCACCCTGATGGCCTCACCCTTGTCTATAAATCCAGTGAGTGCGGTTGCATCATAAACTTCATCGTTAATTTCAACTTTACCGCTCGGACGCAGCATAGTAAAGGCAATTCCGGTTTCACCTATAAGCCCTTTCATTATATTGTCAGCAGATGTGTAACCAGAGCTGGTTTCCTGTACCGTACTCAGGGCAAGCTCACCGAAACGGCTGGTGGTGAATAGCTTCTGTCCCAGGTAGAATGAACCGGACAGGGACAGGAAAAATGCAATGATTACGATCAAAAAGGCTACAAGTATATCCTGTAAGTTTACTCCAGTAAAGTCAAATCCCACGTTACCAACCATAGCAAATGCAAGTCCTGATATCATGAATATAACCCCAAGCACTCCGGTAACACCAAAGCCCGAGATGGCGAACAATTCAACTGCCAGCAGTAAAATGCCAAGGATGAAAAGTACTATTTCGTAGTGACTTGCAAGCCCTTCGATATAAAGGGGTGCAAAATAGAGCATTGCAGCTGAAATTGCAACAAGTATGGGAAAACCAATACCGGGTGTCTGCAGTTCAAAATAGATACCTCCCAGGATAAGCATAATAAGGATTCCGCTGACAATGGGATTAATGAGAAACTGTATAATGCGGTCAGTAAACCCAAGGGTCTGCTCCACTATTACGTAGTTCTCAATGCCCGCGATTTCAAGAAGTTCCTCAATATTCTCGGCCATACCCTCTGAAAAACCCCAGCGCATTGCCTCGGAAGCAGTGAAGGTAAGTACCTTGCCTGCCTCTATAACACCCTCTACCTCTATCGAAGGGTCAACCATTGCCTGCGCTATATCAGGGTCCCTGCCTTTTGCCTCGGCAGTGGCACGCATTGTTGCACGCATGTATGACTGGAATTTGTCGGGGACAACCTCACCTGTATGGTCCACAACTGTTGCAGCACCGATATTTCCACCCGGACGCATATAGATACGGTCGGCGGCTATTGATATAAGAGCCCCGGCCGATGCTGCATTGTTGTCGATAAATACTATAACAGGTATCCTGCTCTGCATGATCCGGGTCCGGATTGAGTCGGCATCATTGACAGCCCCACCGTAAGTATTAAGGTGCAGAAGAACAAAATCGGCATTCAGGCTGTCAGCCTCAGTGAAAGCCCTCTGGGTGCGGTACCGGGCAGGGGCAGCAATGTTCTCCTTTATCTCGTATTTATAAACAAGGAATTGCTTATCCGGCTCCGCCTCAATTGTTTTGGTCACCCTGTCTTCCCTTGCAGCAAATGAGTAGCTGTGCATCAAGGGGATAATAAGCAGGGAGAAAACTACAGCTATGGTTTTCATGTGTTAGATATTATTGCAGGTCTTATACGAAGTTAACACAAAAAAACCATTGAGATCATCACTTCTTGTTGTGGTCCGCAAGAAACTTTTCAAGGCCGATATCGGTCAATGGGTGCTTGAGAAGACCAAGGATCGGGTTTAGCGGGCAGGTAACCACATCAGCACCTACCTCGGCACACTGTATAATATGCATGGTGTGCCTGATGCTTGCAGCAAGGACCTGGGTATCGAACTCATAATAGCGGTAAATATCTACGATCTGTGCAATAAGCTCCACACCATCAGTGGATATGTCATCTAGCCTCCCGATGAATGGCGAAACGTAGGTTGCACCCGCTTTTGCAGCAAGTATTGCCTGGCCGGGTGAAAAAACAAGAGTGCAGTTGGTTCTTATTCCCTCTTTCGAGAACTGCCTTATAGCCTTTACGCCTTCCTTTATCATGGGTACTTTAACAACGATCTGCGGGTGAAGGCCGGCAAGCTCCTTCCCTTCCCTGATTATACCGTCATAATCGGTTGCAATTACTTCTGCACTGACATCTCCGTCAACTATGTTACAGATGTCGATATAGTGTTTTCTGATATTCTCTTCTCCCCTTATACCTTCTTTTGCCATCAGTGAGGGGTTGGTAGTTACGCCGTCCAGGATGCCAAGATCCATGGCCTCCCTAATCTGGTCAAGGTTGGCCGTATCAATAAAGAATTTCATAATAAAGTATTTTTAGAAAAAAATTATAACCTGAAGTAAAAAGAAGGGTAAAGCCTGGTATCGCACCGCTACGACCGCCTACCCTTGCTACCTTCCGGTCCTGGGGGAATTCAGCGGGAGCTGGTCGTACCAGACTTACCCGCTGCAAAAATATAAAAATTATAATCAGCGGCAAAACTTCATATTGTGTTTTTATTATTTTTGTTGAACCTATTAGTAGTTTAGAAGATTCTTTCTTTTTTAAAAAACCTGTTCCAATGGAAAATTACACTGAAACTAAAAAAACCGGCATGTTCGGTCAAGCCCTGAACTATGCCATCTTAACCTCGGTTGTGCTGATACTGATCAGCCTCGTTATTTATATAGCTGATCTTTTCGAGCATAACTGGATATCATTTTTAAGTTATGCGGTTCTGCTGGCCGGGATAATAGCCGGCACTTTAAAATACAGAAATGAATCCCTCGGAGGGTTTATCTCATACGGTAAAGCACTGGGTTTTGGTGTACTGACAGCATTCCTTGTTTCTGTAATTACCGGCCTGTTCTCCTATGTTTTTTACCAGTTTATTGCTCCCGATGCCCTGGAGCGCCTTAAGGAGATTGCTGAAATGAACATCCTTGAGGTCGATCCCAATGCCTCAGACCAGCAGCTTGATCTTGCCAGGAGAATGATAAACCCGATACTGATGTTTTTTACTACTGTTTTCTCCTATACATTCATTGGTTTTATATTTTCATTAGTCACTGCCGCGTTTTTGAAGAAAAAGGAACCTGTGGAGATATAGGGCCGGCTTAAATCAGTGTTTCTGTTTGATTAAAAAGTTCACTTACAGCAAGGATAAAGAAAGAAGGGTAATCCACGTGGCCATCCCTGCAATGGGTGAGTCTGGATGGCTTCCTGGTACCATTACCAGTCTTGCAGATGAAAAAAACAGCTGCCTTAAGCTGTGGGTATGTGTTAACCAGCCTGATAACTGGCATGATGATCCGGTCAAAAAACCGGTATGCGAAAATAACCTGCAGACACTAAAGTACCTTTCCAGGCTAAAGGGTATAAATCCAGAGGTTATAGACAGGAGCAGCCCTGGAAGGGGCTGGAGTGGAAAGGCGCATGGGGTCGGTCATGCAAGGCGGCTGCTGATGGAGAGTATAAATTCTGTTGCAGGTGAAAATGACATTATTCTAAGCCTTGATGCAGACACTGCTTTTGACAGGAATTATACCTTTTCAGTCCTTGAATGTCTTGAAAAATACCCGGATGCGACAGCATTATCCAATCCATATTATCACAAACTCACCGGCAACAACGAGCTTGACCGTGCAATACTTCGCTATGAAATATACATGAGGTATTACTCGGTGAACATGTGGCGAATCAGCTCACCCTATTCCTTCACTGCCCTTGGCTCCGCAATAGCCCTGCCGGTCTGGTCATACAGGAAGATTGGTGGCATTACACCAAAGAAGAGCGGCGAGGACTTTTATTTCCTGCAGAAGCTGCGCAAGTCAGGATGGATATGCAATTTCAACACCCATCTTGTATATCCCGCAACGAGATACTCCGACAGGGTATTCTTTGGGACCGGACCGGCACTAATTAAGGGGAGCAAGGGTGACTGGTCCAGTTATCCTGTCTACTGCCACAGGCTGTTCGACCTTGTCAGGGAGGGTTTTGACCTGTTTCCCCTGCTTTATAGAACCCATGCAACAACAAAATTTATAAGGTTTATACCAAGTACAACCGGTGAAGATGATCCTTTCGGGCCATTAAGGAAAAACTCCCCGTCTGCCGATCATTTTTTAAAGGCATGCCACCAAAAAGCTGACGGGCTGAGAACACTTCAGTTCCTGAAATCTGAGAATAAAAAATTAAAAAGCACTGACGAGGAACGCCTGCTGGCATTTTTAGCGAGTTTCTGCCCCTGGCATAAAAAGGAAAACTCAGGGATTTACGAAAAATGCGGCTTCCAAAAAAGCGACTTAGACAAAATGGAAAGTCTTGATTTTAAGACGACTGATACGGATTACCTCAATAAAATAAGGAATTTGTTAATTTTGTTTGAAACAGGTTTTCAAAAAGAGGATATCCGGTGGAAATGCTAAGCGAAAGTATCCTTATAGTAATAGCAGGTCCGACTGCAAGCGGCAAGACCAGTCTTGCGGCCAGCCTTGCATCCGATCTTGATGGAGAGGTAATAAGTGCCGATTCCAGGCAGGTTTACCGTGGAATGGATATAGGAACGGGTAAGGACCTGGGTGAGTTTATACAGGAGGGTAAACGGGTGCCATTTCACCTAATAGATATCAGAGATCCCGGTTATGAGTATAATGTGTATGAATTTTTGGGGGATTTCAGGCGGGCATACCAGGATATAAGATCCCGCGGCAGGCAGGCCATTCTCTGCGGGGGCACGGGACTTTATATTGAAGCTGCAGTTGCAGGATATAATATGCAGAAAGTTCCCATTAACATTGAACTGCGCAATGAGCTTAAAAATAAGTCAATGGATGAGATGGCCGGTATGCTTGAAAAACTAAGGCCTCTGCACAATACGACCGATACTGCCGAAAGGGACAGGCTTGAAAGGGCAA